>CAMYLL010000280.1 GCA_947259235.1 uncultured Pseudodesulfovibrio sp.
ATTGTAACCGGCTAACTGGAACTGGTGCGTCCACTTGAGTTGGAGAGTGCCGGGGCGTAGCGCCCTGGCATGGGCCGGGGCCATTGTCCAGGCAAGCAGCGCCGCCAGCAGAAGCAGGGGCGGCGCGAGCCGGTATCGTCCATTGCCCCCGAGCATCTAGCGAATCCCCAGATCGACCCGGGTCAGCGGGACGCCCGGCTTGGCCACCCGGTTCCGGCTCCTGTCGAGCAGGAAGACCCGCTCGGTCAGTGACGGGTCGCGTGTGATGATGTGTTCCTTGACCGTCCGTGCGCGGTCCATGGCCAGCTGGCGCAGGTCCGCATCGGTGACGGTGATGCGGTCCATGATGTACTGGCGCATGACCTCCGGGGGCTGTCTGTCGGCGATGAAGAACGTTGTCGGCCGGACGTCGTCGTCGGGCTCGTCCTTGTATGCCTGGTAGAGTAGTTCCTCGTACTCGTCCGGGTCGATGGTCATCGCCTCCACCGTTGTCCTTGCGCGCTCCGAGATGGGCAGCGAGTCATGCTTCTGCTGCTTGAGCTTGGTATCGAAGATCGCCTGGATCAGGCCGGCCTTGTCCGCCTTGGGGTCGGTGACGCCGTCTACTTCGAGCTTGAGCCGTTGTCGTTCCTGGAGCGCGGTGATGGTTGTTTCCAGTTTGCGCTGGGCGGTGGCGGTCAGGTTGTGGCGGCCCGGGTCAAAGGTCACGAAGTCCATGTCCTCGCCGCCGCCGAAGATGGACCCGATGAGCGAGAATGGCGAGGCCAGAGCCTTGACGAACAACCCGGCAATGGTGGTGAAGACGATGCCGCCTATGCGGAAATCAGGATCGTCGAGGCGGCCGCGTATGGGCAGGTTCAGCTCCATGTTGCCGTTGCCGTCCTGGAGCAGGGAAAGGCCGAATTTGACCGGGATGTTGGGCGCGCCGGGGCGGGTGTCCTTGGGGCCAAGGAGCAGCTTCTCCACAAAGAATTTGTTGTCAGCCTGGAGCAGTTGGTCCTCGGTCTTGAAGTTCACCTGGGCATAGAGCCTGCCGCGTTCCACCGGGTAGGCCATGTACTGGATGGTGTAAGGGCTCAGGGGAACCAGCTCCAGGCCGCTGATGGTTACGGCGAGGTCCGAGTAGATGGGCGTGACCAGGGGATTCACCACACCGGAAACGGTCATGGGCGTGTGGCCGATGCTTGCGCTCAGGTCCACCTTGGGCCGCGCCGCTTCGGTCTGGGCTATATCTTCCAGCTTGAGCTTGATGTCTGAAATCTCGGTTGAATAGGCCGGTTTCACGCTTGCGTCCGTAAAGTTGATCTGGCCGTCGAGCATGGTCACGAGGCCGATCTTCATGGCCTCGAAGAAGGACGGTTCCGCCGGGGCCCCCGGTTGGTCCGCAGGCGTCGCCGGTGGCTGTCCGGCCGGGGGAGTCGAGGCCTGCAAGGCCTCTCCGGTCGGAATCGTCGCAGGGGGCGGCTCGGGAATGCGGAAGGCGCGGCGCACGTTGAGCCGTCCTGATTTGTCGAATGCTATGGTCGCGCGCGGGCCGTTGAGATGCACTCCCTCGATGCTCAGTCTGTATGGCTCGTTGTCGAGCCTGATCCGTGAGAGCACCAGGGCGTCGATTCCGGCGAATTCAGTTGTGTTTCCGGCTTCCTTGAGCTGGGCTCCATTGAGCTCCGCCTTGCCGGTCAGCGAGAATTGCATGGCGTCGTCCTGGCCGAAGGTGAAGGCCAGATCAGCCGAGGCCGCGCCCTTGGTCAGGCGCAGGTCCGTGGAGTCCGCAAGGTAGGTGTTGAAGGGAGACAGGCCGAGCTTGGCGAGCCCGATGGTGCCTTTGCCCGCCAGGGGGGTGAGGGTTGCGGTGGCGTCGGCCTGGATGGTCCCTTGGCCGATCCAGTCGGCCGTGGCCGCGACGGCCAGGGATTCTCCCTCGTGGGTGGAGATGTTGCTGGCCGTGAGGTCAAGCTTCTCGATGCCCAGCGTGGCCGGGGCGTTCGGGGTCCGGTCCGTGAGGGCGAGGCTGCCGCCTGTCACGCGCACGGTCCCGACCGTGGCCGTCCAGGCTCCGTCATCCGCCGGGGGGGGCTGGTTCGTGTCCGCGTCCGAAGGGGGTTCGTCCGGCTTGGCGTCTGCGAACAGTGCCACGAGGTCGATGTCGCCGGAGTCGTCAAGTTCGAGCTTCACGTCCGGGTCCGTGAGCATGACGGCGCTCACGCCCACGGTCCGTGTCGCCAGGTCCATATCGATTTCCTTGATGGCCAGCTCCCTGACTCCAAGGCTCGGGCTCTTGGCTTCCGGTTTGCGCAGTTGCAGGTTGGAGAGGGTGAGCCCACCTTTGGTCACCGAGAGGTTCAGTGCATCGTCACGCATGGCGGCCGCGACAGTGGCGGTCATATCCACCGTGCCGGAGTCTGTGCGCAGGGGCATGACCTGATCGAGATAGGGCGCATAGGTCGGGAGTTTGATGCCTGTGGCGGTGAGCGTGGCTTTTCCCGACATGGACGACAGGGCACATTCGCCCGTGACGGCGAACACGCCGTCCTTGCCGATGGAGGCGGAAAAAGTGCCGGGCGTTCCGTCGGCGGTGCTCAGCCCCTGCGCCTTGAGGGCAAAGCCGGGATAAGTCCGGGCAAAGCCGCCGGGCACGGCCCGATCGATCCATTCCAGACTGCCGGATTGTATATCAACTCCCTGGATGTCCACCCGCAGTGCCGTGTCCTCTCCCTTGGTCTTGACCGTGGCCCCTTCCTCGGAGACCGAGGAGCCGGGGAAGTAAGCGCCCCAGTTGAGCTGGCTGTCCGCCTGGCGGATGAGTTTCACGCGGGGCTCGTCCACGGTGATGTCCCTGATCTTCAGCAGGTTGTCGCCCAGGGAGAACCGCTTCATCTGGAAGCCGATCTTCTTGACCGAGAGCACGCTGCCGTCGTCCGGGCTTGCCAGCTCCAGGTTGGTCAACCTGCCGCCGCCGCCCAGGAAGAGTTGCAGCCGTTTCTTCTCCGGTCGTGCGAAATAAATTGAAACGTCGGAGGTGAACGCTCCCTTGACCAGCGTGAGCGACGTCTCCAGGGGCAGATAGGTCCAATACTTGTTCAGGTCGACATCCACCGCTCCAAGCTGGAATTCGGTCTGCAGGGTGTCGTGAAAGGGCAGGGTCCGGCCCGTGAGTTCTATGGGATCGCCGTTGATGACGGCGGAGCATCTGGGGGTGGTGAATTCGTCGCGCAGGTCGGCAAAGCTTGAAGTGAAGGGAACCACCAAATCCAGGTTGGTCACCGTGTGCCGCTTCTTGTGGGGTTGGTCGTCAAAGATGAGGGTGGCGTTGTGCATCTCGAAGCCATAGAGGGCGAAGGGGAAGATCGCCTCCACTTCCTCGGTGTCCTGCTTGGCGCGCTCCTGTTCCTCGGGCGTGGCGCCGAGCAGGTCGGATATGGAGTAGCGCCCGTCTCCGAAGAAGGTGATGTCGAGCAGAAGATCGTTCACCCGAAGTGACGAGATGACCGGGGCCAGCCGCCAGGAGGAGGAAACGCCGGGAGCGACCTCAAGGGAGCTGAAGGCCAGCAGGGGGCCTTCGCCTTCGCGCTTGTCCACAGAGAAGCCGTGCAGCCCAAGTTCGAGGGTGAGCGGGTTGAAGGCCACCGAGTCGAGGCTGGTGGGTCTCTTGAGGACCTTGGCGCTCTGGGTGATGATGACCGATTTGAGCACGGGAGGCAGGAGAGAGAAGCCCGCGAGGACATACGCGCTCAGGGCGAGGAGCATCCAAAAGGCGAGGCGCCGCAAACGTGGCGTGGCGAATGAAATCTTGTCTAGAAATTGCAACATCTTGTCATCCTGATGGGCTGGTCTTTGATGCCCAGAGATTCAGGATAACCGATTATTCGCCGCTATGCCAGACCGGAATGGTATTGTTTGGTACCTCTTGCGTTTATTGCGCGTTTTTAATCGTGGCGCACTCCCCCGGGGGCCGGGCGCGACACG
>CAMYLL010000281.1 GCA_947259235.1 uncultured Pseudodesulfovibrio sp.
GTCAACTCCGTGCTGGCCAAGACCGAGGCCGTTGCCGACGGCTATGACGAGGCCGTGCTGCTCGACACCACCGGCCACGTGTCCGAGGGATCGGGCGAGAACATCTTCATGGTGGTCAACGACGTCATCTACACCCCGCACACGGACGGCGTGCTCGGCGGCCTGACCCGCGACTCCATCATCACCCTGGCCGGTGATCTCGGCTACGAGGTGCGCGAGGAGCCCATCACCCGCGACATGCTCTACATCGCCGACGAAGTCTTCTTTACAGGCACTGCGGCGGAGTTGACCCCGGTCAGCTCCATCGACCGCCGGGAGATCGGCGAGGGCAAGGCCGGACCTGTGGCCAAGCTCCTCCAGGCCGAGTACTTCAAGATCGTCAAGGGCGAGAATCCCGACTACGAGCACTGGCTCCACCGCTACACCATCTAGTGGCAAGTCGGTTCATCATCTGGTAGACAGGGGGAAATCCGGCGCGGCTTGTCGGGTTTCCCCCTTTGTACATTTTTTCCGGGACTCAGCGGCCGCGCACAAGCACCAGGCAGACTCATGAGCATATCGAACCTCACCGCCAAGTACCGTCCCCAGACCTTTGCCGAGGTGGCCGGGCAGGACGCCATCAAGGCGATCCTCTCCAGAGCCGCGGCCCAGGACAAGATCGCCCCGGCCTATCTCTTTTCCGGCACGCGTGGCGTGGGCAAGACGACCATCGCCCGCATCTTTGCCAAGGCGCTCAACTGCGTCAACGCGCCGACTGCCGAGCCGTGCAACGAATGTTCAAACTGTCGACAGATCACCGCCGGAGTGGCCGTGGACGTCATCGAGATAGACGGTGCGTCCAACCGCGGCATCGACGACGCCCGCCGCCTCAAGGAGGACATTGGCTACGCCCCTGTGGAGTGCCGCTACAAGGTGTTCATCATCGACGAGGCGCACATGCTGACCAAGGAGGCGTTCAACGCGCTGCTCAAGACCCTTGAGGAACCGCCGCCGAGGGCAACCTTCATCATGGCCACCACCGAGCCGCACAAGTTTCCGGCCACCATCATCAGCCGCTGCCAGCATTATACCTATAAGATGCTCTCGCAGCAGGGGCTGGTGACCCATCTTGAAAAATTGATGAACGCAGAGGCGTTGCAGTATGAACCGGGCGCGCTCCAGATCATCGCCAAGCGCGGCGCGGGCAGCGTGCGCGACTCCATGTCCCTGCTGGGCCAGGCCCTGGCCATGGGCGAACCGGTGCTGCGCGAGGAAAGCGTGCGCGGTTTCCTCGGGCTGGCCGGTCAGGACGTTTTTTTTCAGCTCATGGAGGCCATGCATTCGCGCGACCTTGTGGCCGTGGGCATGGTCCTTCGCCAGGTGCTGGACCAGGGGCTTGATCTGGGATTCTTCCTACGCGAGCTGACAACCTGCTGGCGCAACATGTTCTTGCTCATGCAAGCAGGGGAGGACGCCCTGCCTCTGCTCGGGTTTTCCGGCGAGGAAGCGCGGACCTGGATGGAGTGGGCTGGCAAATTCGCGCCCGCGCATATCCACGCCTGCTGGCAGATGACCCTGGACGGGCAGAGGAAGGTCATGACCAGCCTCGAACCGGCGCTCGCCCTGGAGCTCCTGCTTCTGAACCTGACCAGCCTGCCGGACCTGATCAACATCGAATCCTTTAACGGCCAGCCTCCGTCCGGCGGTTCCGGTCAGGCGGGCGGGCAGGGCGGCGGACAGGCTCCGCAACGTCCCGTGCCCGGCAGACCGGGAGGCGGTCCTGCCGCACCCCCATCGGGCGGGCAGCGGTATGCTCCGCCCCAGCAGATGTCTCAGACTCCGCCCCAGCAGGCCTCTCAACAGGTTCCGCCACGACAGCCGGCATCAATGGAACCACGGACCGAACCGCGAGCCGCAGCGCCACAGGCTCCCCGGCCGGTTCAGGCTGCCCGGGGCGCGGACGGGCAGGGACCGACGTCCGACCCCGCGTCCGACGACCCTCGACCAGTAGGAGACCATGCACCCGAGGTCGTCCCGTCCGAGGCTCCTTATCACGCCCCTGATTACGGCGCGGCGCCGGACTATGGGGATTCGGGTCCCGATTACGAGCCTGATCCCGAATACGACGTCGACGACGACGGGCAGGACGAACCGTACAGGCGGGAGCCGGACCATGCTCCTGCGGCGCGGGTCACCCCCCGGCGCGACTGGGAAGGCTTCCTTTCCTTTGTCGGCGAGCGCAACGGGCAGGCCGGGGTCAAGGTGGCCATGCTCCGGCTGGCCGATGGCAAACTGGGCGATAATGAGTTGATCATCGAATGCAAGACCCGGATGCATTGTTCTCAATTGTCTGAAAATTCTGCACTTTCTGCGCTCGGTGGATTGGTCAGAGAATATTTCGGCCCCATGGTTGAAGTTCGCGTGGAAACAGGTGATATTGCCGTCCACAAGACGGACAGGCAGCTTCAGGACGAGGCGGAAAAACATCCCGGCGTGGTCAAGGTCATGGAAGCCTTCAGCGCGCAGATGCTTTCCGTCAGTCATCGCAAGCAATAGATAATCAATACATAAAGCCCCCCTTACGGAGAATACGATGAAAAACATGAACGAGATGATTCGCCAGGCGCAGGTCATGCAGCGCAAGATGAGCCAGAAGCAGGATGAGCTGAAGAGCATGATCGTCGAAGCGTCCAGCGGCGGCGGCATGGTCACGGTGAAGGTCACCGGCGGCCAGGAGATGGCCGAGGTGATCATCGAGCCGAGCGTGGTGGAAGCGGGCGACGTGGAGATGATCCAGGACCTGGTGCTCACCGCGGCCAACGAAGCGCTCAAGAAGTCCAAGGAGCTCATGGAAAAAGAGCTTGCCTCGGTGACGGGCGGCCTGAACATCCCCGGCATGTTCTAGGAGGCTTTGTTGCAGAATATTCCAGGCCCGCTCAGGGAGGTTGTCGAGCAGCTGTCGAGCCTCCCGGGCGTGGGTCCAAAATCGGCCCTGCGCATAGCGCTCACCCTGCTCAAGATGCCCAGGGAACGCGCAAACGGCGTGGGCCAGTCCATCATCGACCTGAGGGAGAACCTCTGCCTGTGCCAGGAGTGCGCCTGTCTGGCCGAGGCGAGTCCGTGTTCCATCTGCGCCGACCAGACCCGCGAGGCCAACCAGCTCTGCCTGGTCCCCGAATGGGACGCGCTGCTGGCCATGGAGGACATGGGCGTCTACCGGGGCCGGTATCTGGTCCTTGGCGGCCTGCTTTCTCCCCTTGACGGCGTGTCTCCGGCTCATCTTGAGATCGACCGGCTTCGCCGCCATCTGCGCGCGGGCCACGTCACGGAGCTTATCCTGGCGCTGGGCGCGACCCTTGACGCCGAGGCCACGGCCTCCTTTGTGAAGAACATGGTCGAGTCCGACCATCCCGGCGTGAACGTCAGCCGCCTTGCCCAGGGCATTCCCATGGGCGGCGAGGTCAAGTTCATGGACAGGGAGACCCTCAAGCAGTCCCTGGTTCACAGGCAGAAAATGTGACCGGCATGACCGGCAGGGATCAGTCATGAGCGACGAGCAGCTTTCCTTCCTTTCCGGCGCGGAGGTGCAGTCCGTCGTCTATCACAATAAGGAAAACGGCTACACCATCGCCCGTTGTCGTCTCAAGGACGAGCCCGGGCAGTTCTCCATCGTCGGTACAATGGGCGAGCTGGCGGCCGGTTCCACCCTCGATCTGCACGGCTCCTGGGCCATGCACCCGAAGTTCGGCAGGCAGTTCGAGGTGTCCACCTTCGAACAGGCCCGGCCCGCCACGGAGAACGGGGTCATCCGCTTCCTGCAGTCGTCCATCAAGGGAGTGGGGGAGAAGACCGCTACCCGGCTGGTGGAGGCCTTTGGCGTGTCCGTGCTCGACCTGCTCGATGACGACCCGGAGCAGCTGCTTACGGTCAAGGGGATATCCATGAACAAACTGACGGACATCATCGAATCCTGGGGCCGACAGCGC
>CAMYLL010000282.1 GCA_947259235.1 uncultured Pseudodesulfovibrio sp.
TGCATACCGGCGGATCCCCGGCCCTGTATGCATACCTGGACACCTTCCGTGATTAAACTTGACTCACTCATGATATCAATTTAGCCGCCACGCATGGAGGAAAAATGAAGCTTTACCATAAAATCATCATTGGCCTCGTCCTCGGCATCATTGCGGGTCTGGTTCTCGGTGAAAAGGCCGTCTACCTGAAGCCCATTGGTGATATTTTCATCCGTTGTCTGCGACTCATCGTTGTTCCGTTGATCTTCTCGACCCTGGTCCTGGGTGTCGTCAGTACTGGCGATGTCCGCAATCTCGGTAAACTTGGCGTGAGAACCATCGGGTATTTCATCGTCACCACCACGCTCGCCGTCATCATCGGCTTGATCGTGGCGAACATCATCCAGCCCGGCTCCGGCCTTACCCTCGGCGAGCTTACCGAGATCAGCCGTCCCGAGACCGTTGGCCCCATGGAAATGATCGTCAAGATGTTCCCGATCAACCCGATAGAATCCATGGCAAAAGGGCAGGTGCTCCAGATCATTGTCTTTGCCATTTTGTTTGGAGCCGGACTCTCCATGACCGGAGCAGTCGGCGAACCGGTCAAGAAGTTCTTTGAAGGTGTCGCGGAAGTCATGTTCAAGATTTCCGACATCGTCATCAGCATGGCTCCATACGGTGTCTTTGCCCTGATCGCCTGGACCACCGGAAGGTTCGGCCTGGACATCCTGATGCCAATGGCCAAACTCATCGGCGCAACGCTGATCGCATGTGTGATCCATATCCTCTTTACCTACACCGGTGCCATCAGCCTCTTCGCTCGCATCTCTCCGGTGGCCTTCCTGAAGAAGGTTATGGAACCGGCCATGATCGGCCTTTCCACCTGCAGTGCTGCGGCCGCCTTCCCGTTCTCCATGCGCGCCCAGAAGCAGCTCGGCGTTCCGAAGAAGATCTTCGGTTTTACCATGCCCATGGCCTTGACCATCAATATGGACGGCACGGCCCTGTATCAGTCCGTAGCCGCCATGTTCGTGGCAAACGCCTTTGGCATCGAGCTGACCCTCACCCAGCAGGCAACCATCGTGATGACGGCGGTGCTGGCTTCCATCGGTACGGCCTCCATCCCCGGCGGCGGGCTGATCATGCTCACCATGGTTCTGGAGTCCGTTGGCCTGCCGCTTGAAGGCATTGCCATCGTGGCCGGTGTCGACCGCATCCTGGACATGTTCAGAACGACGACCAACATCTTCGGCGACAACTCCGCCGGAGTGGTTGTGGCTGCCATGAGCGGCGAACTTGACCGCGAGATGGCGCTGACCCCCCTTGATCAGCTGGAGGAAAGCAAGGCAACCAGCTAGACCCTTCCCAAAAAAAATCCATGCGCTCCGATCTTCCTTTTGGAGCGCATGGATTATTTTTTTGGCCGGAAAACTGTCATCTGCGGCTCAGCTTTTCCCGAATCGACAGGTTGGCGCAGCACATTTCTTTGATATACAATGTGAAACTGATGCTTCGAGTGTAAATCCCCTTAATGCGTGAACTTCAACTCCATACCGGCATTTTTCGCTCATATAAGGCGAAATGCTCTCCCTCACTTTCCAGGCAGAAGGCATACAGGATCGGGCTGTTTGATTCCGGCGTGGGAGGGCTTTCCGTGCTTCGTGCGCATCAGCGGGCGAAACCCTCAGCCGAGTACGAGTATCTGGGTGATACTGCGCGGCTACACTATGGCCAGCGCAGCCCGGAAACCATCATTGAATATTCCATGCATGCATCGCAGTTCCTGTGCGATGCAGGTGTCGACGCCATTGTCATCGCCTGCAACACGGCGTCTTCCGTGGCTTTGACCGCAGTGCAACGTGCCTTCAACGGCATGAGGGTTCACGGTGTGGTTGAGGCTGGGGCACGGGCCGCGATAGCAGCATCCCCGGCTGGCCGGGTCGCCGTCATCGGGACGAACTGCACCGTTGATTCCCGGGCATATGAGAAGGCAATCATCCGCCTTGCGCCCCATGCGGAGGTCCATGCGCGGGCTTGCCCATTTCTTGTGGCGCTGGCAGAAGAGGGGTGGACGGATTGCGACATCGCGCTCATGGCAGTCAGGCAGTATCTGGAGCCGCTTGTGGATACGTTCGCCCCCGGCGGACCGGACAGCATCATCCTTGGGTGTACGCACTTCTCCAGGTTTGCTGACGTAATCCGCCGATTGCTCCCGGCAGAAACCGCAATCATCGATCCGGCAGATACTCTTGCGCACTCTCTGGCAAAATCCATTTCCGGTGGACTCCGGGGAAGAAAGCCAACGACTCCTGTGTCCTTTTATGCTACTGACGCCCTGCAGAGATTTTCCAGCGTTGGCGAGCTGTTTCTTGGCGATTCAATCCCCATGGAATCTCTTGAGCGGGTAGACCTCGACAACATATAAACTTATTTGTAATAATATGGCACAATACCAATACCCATTCATGTCTGGAGACCATATGTCCGGCATCAAGAAATTGACCTACAGCGAGCAGGTTGCCGACTTCATCAAGCAAGCGATCCTCGAAGGGAAGCTTTCACCCGGTGACAAGGTGAAGGAAATCGAATTGTCGGAAAAACTCGGTGTCAGCCGGGCTCCCATCCGTGAAGCCATGCAGATACTCGCTCGTGAAGGTCTCATCAGCTCGGAGCCTCAAAAGGGCAAGCAGATATCTGCCCTGACCGCCAAAGAGATCATCAACAGCTACTTCACCGGCGGCGTACTGGAGGCAGCCGCGGTTACCGAAGCCCTGCCGCTCTACACGGACAAGGATATCAAAAAGCTGGAGCGTATCGTGGAGATGATGCGAAAAGTCGCCGAGTCAGGAGAAGATCTGGACTCCCTGGCGGAACTGGACAGTGCCTTCCACAATGTCCTTTTCTCTCGCATCGACAACGAGTTGCTGATCGAGCTCTGCCGCCGTTCATGCCAGGGTATTTCCAAATTCCTGCTCTACAAGCATTGGATCAACCTGTATCCGCCCAAACAGGTCTATGCACGCCATCTGGTCATTCTCGAAGCCATCAAGTCGGGGAAACCGGCAAAGGTCGAGAGCTGCATCCGAAAGCATTATGCCGAGTCAGGAAAACGGATGTCCAAATACGGCATAGACGTCTACGACAATAAGGGCGTTCAATAGCCTCAGAGTAAGGCAATCCATTTAAATTCAGCCTATTGGGCGAGCAAGAGATAGGTCCTGCGGCAACGTTGCCACTGTCGTCGGCATAATTTCCTGCGCCTTGCAAGGCTCCGACAAAGCAATATCATGACCACGAACATAGCAATCAATGGCTTTGGAAGGATCGGTCGCTATCTGACCCACCTCATTTCCCGGGACCCTTCTCTTGAACTGGTCGCTGTCAACGATCTCATGTCCATGGATGAGGCCGTCCATCTTTTGAAATATGACTCGGTTCACGGTCCGTTTCCGAATGCGGGACGTCATGATTCCGAACACTTCGCCGTGGGCGATTCAGTTGTCCGTTATTCCCGACACAGCCCGGATGAGTGGGACTGGGGCACGCTTGATGTCGATATCCTCGTGGAGGCGACTGGCGTCTTCACCCAAAGACGGTTTGCCGAGCAACACATTCGCCAGGGGGCAAAGCGGGTCGTCATAGCCGCACCGGCCGATGATGCTGATCTGACGGTGGTCATGGGGGTCAACCATGACCGCCTCACCAAAGAACATGCCATCATCTCCAACGCCTCCTGCACAACCAACTGTCTTGCCCTGCCTATTCAGCACATAGAGCGAGAATTCGGCGTTCTTCATGGAGATATGACCACTGTTCACCCCTACACGTTGCGACAGCGCATCCTGGATGGGAGCCATGCCGACTTGCGTCGGGCGCGGGCATGCGCCATGAATATTGTCCCCACGCCGGTTGGCGCACACGAGACCCTCGGGCTGGTCATCCCGGAGCTGAAGGGAAAACTCTTCGGAACGGCACTGAGAGTC
>CAMYLL010000283.1 GCA_947259235.1 uncultured Pseudodesulfovibrio sp.
CTTGGCGGCAATATCCTTGCCCACCTTGGCGGCGGAATCCTTGTTGGCCTTCAGCGTCTCCCCTGCCTTGTTCAACACCTGGGTGCTGGAGGAAGCGAGGGTGACACCGGTGACGTCATCCACCAACTGAGCATACAGATGCTGGTTGGAGCGGAAGACGACCAAACGAGGACGAGCCTGCGTTCCGGAGACTTTTTTCCTGATGCGGGGCTTACGAAGAAGCCGCTGATCATTCTTGCTTTTACTCATGCCTATTTCCCCTACTTAGCGCCGGACTTACCAGCCTTGCGGCGGATAACTTCGTCGATGTACTTGATGCCCTTGCCCATGTAGGGTTCCGGCGGACGCACGCGGCGGATACGGGCCGCGACTTCACCGACGAGCTGCTTGTCGATACCCTGCAGGAAGAGCTTGCTGCCTTCCACGCGGGCTTCGATGCCAGCGGGAAGATCGAACTCGACCGGGTGGGAAAACCCGACGTTGAGCACTACCTTGGGACCCTGAACGGATACCTTGTAGCCGACGCCGATGACCTCAAGACCTTTCTCATAGCCTTTGGAGACACCTTCGACGCAGTTAGCGAGCAGCGACCGGCGCAGACCGTGCTGAGCGCGCGCTTCACGGGAGTCGTCAACGCGGTTGACGGATACCTTGCCATCCTCGATCTGGTATTCCACGGTCGGATGGACCGCGGTTTTCAAAGTCCCCTTGGGGCCCTTGACCTGGATCTCGGAGGCTCCAACAGACACCTCAACACCCGAGGGTATTTCGATGGGATTCTTACCTATACGAGACATTATGGAACCTCACTACCAGATTTCGCACAGCAGTTCGCCGCCGACGTTGGCCTCTTTGGCCTTGGCGCCTTCGAGCAACCCCTTGGAGGTGGACACGATACAAATGCCGATGCCGTTTTGCACGCGGGGGATGTCAGATGCTCCTACATATACGCGGCGACCAGGCTTGCTGACCTTTTTCAGGCCGGTAACAAGCGGTTTTCCGCCAACGTATTTGAGGGTAATACTGATGCCCCTGTCCTCGACAGCGTAGTCGGCGATATAACCTTCTTCCTTCAAAATACCCGCGATGGAAGTCTTCATCTTGGAAAGCGGAACGACGACATCGTTATGATATGCGCCGTAGGCGTTCCGAATGCGGGTCAACATGTCGGCTACAGGATCAACAACAGCCATTTCATTTCTCCTTAATTACCAGCTCGCCTTGCGGACGCCGGGCAGTTCGCCGGCGAGAGCCTTGTTGCGGAAGCAGATACGGCAGATGCCGTAGCGCCTCAGAAAAGCCCGAGGACGGCCACAGATCGGGCACCGATTGTAAGCGCGAACCTTGAACTTGGGTTTGCGGCGTGCCTTAACGCGTATGCTTGTTTTGGCCACTTTCCGTCCTCCTACTTTTTAAAGGGCATGCCAAGGAGATCAAGAAGCATCTTGCCTTCCTTGTCTGTCTTGGCGGTCGTGCACACAGTCACGTTCATGCCCTTCACTAACTCAACTTTGTCGATGTCAAGCTCGGGGAATATGGTGTGCTCCTTGATGCCCATGGTGAAGTTGCCACGACCGTCGAAACCACGGTCGGGAACACCGCGAAAGTCGCGGACACGGGGCAGAGCAAAGCTCACGAGCCTGTCATAAAAGTCCCACATGGCGTGGCCGCGAAGCGTAACGCGGGTACCGATGGGCATGCCTTCGCGCAGCTTGAACTGGGCGATGGACTTCTTTGCCTTGGTAACCACGGCCCTCTGGCCTGCGATGGCGGTCAGCTCCTCAACGGCGGGTTCGATCAGCTTGCTGTTCTGGCTTGCTGCGCCCAGACCGATGTTCAGAGAGATCTTCGAAAGTTTCGGGATCTCCATGGAAGAACTGTAGCCGAACTCCTTGAGGAGTTCAGGGACTACCTTCTCATTATATACTTTCTCGAGACGAGTCATAGGTACACCTTACTTGAAGATTTCGTTGCATTTTTTGCAGAAACGAATCTTCTTGCCGTCTTCGGTCTTTTTGTACCCGATCCGCGTGGGCTTGGTGCACGCATCGCACACCACAGCCACATTGGATACATGGATCGGGGCTTCCTTCTCGATAATCCCGCCAGGCTGCTGGGCATAGGGATTGGCTTTGGTGTGACGCTGAACCATGTTGACTTTCTCAACCAGGACCTTGTCCTTCTTGGTCAGGATCTTCAGCACCTTGCCGATCTTTCCCTTGTCCTTCCCGGCGATGATCATGACCTTGTCGTCTTTACGTATCTTGGTCTTCATCTTCATATCCCCTTACAGGACCTCGGGAGCGAGGGAAACGATCTTCATGAAGCCGGCAGCTCTCAACTCGCGGGCCACGGGTCCGAAAATACGGGTTCCCAGGGGCTCGCCGTTGTTGTTGAGCAGAACGGCAGAATTGTTGTCGAACTTGATAAAGGAACCGTCGGGACGACCGAGTTCCTTCCTGGTGCGTACGACAACCGCCTTCATGACCGCGCCCTTCTTCACTTTGGAGTGGGGCATGGCCTCTTTGACGGACACTACGATAATATCGCCGACGCTGGCATAGCGGCGCTTGGAACCACCAAGCACCTTGATGCACGCGACCTTTTTGGCCCCGGAATTGTCAGCGACGTCGAGGTTGGATTCAACCTGAATCATGGTATTTCCTCCTAACCCTAGACGGCCTTTTCGAGAATTTGCACCAGGTGCCACCGCTTGCGGCGGCTCATGGGCCTCGATTCGACAATCTGCACCTTGTCGCCAACACCGCAATCGTTGGCCGGATCGTGGGCCATGAACTTCTTGCGGCGGCGGATGTACTTCTTAAGCAGCGGATGCTTTACCAGGGTCTCGACCCGGACGACAATGGTTTTGTCGGCCTTGTCGGAGACGACCAGGCCGGTCAGCACTCGCCTGTTGCCTTTGTGTTTGAACTCAGCCATTGGTTACGCTCCCTGTCGTTCCTGCTGGATAGTCAGGATACGGGCGATGGTCTTTTTGACGCCGCTCAGCTGGCGGGTGTTCTCGAGCTGAGCCGTTGCATGCTTGAAACGCAAGCCAAACAGCTCTTTACGGGACTCGGTCAGCTTTTCGGTAAGCTTAGCGTCATTCAGTTCACGAAGTTCCTTGGAAGTCATCTTACAGACCCTCCTTCACAACGATGGACGTCTTGATCGGCAACTTGTAGGAAGCGCGCTTGAGAGCTTCCTTGGCCAGTGCGATGTCGACGCCTTTGACTTCGTACATGATACGGCCCGGTCTCACCGGCGCAACCCAACCGTCGGGGGCGCCTTTACCCTTACCCATGCGGACTTCCGCGGGCTTGGAGGTGACGGGGACATCCGGGAAGATGCGTATCCAGACCTTACCACCGCGCTTGATGTGTCGCATGATAGCGATACGAGCGGATTCAATCTGTTGGCTGGTGATCTTTCCGTGCTCCAATGCCTTCAGCCCGATATCGCCGAAGGACACACTGTTACCCCGTTGGGCCTTGCCTCTGTTACGGCCTTTCTGCCGTTTTCTGAATTTAACTCTTTTTGGAGCAAGCATTACTGTTCTACCTCTTTGTCCAGAATCTCACCCTTGAAGATCCAGACCTTGACTCCGATAACGCCGTAGGTCGTATGCGCCTCGGCAAAACCGTAGTCGATGTCGGCACGAAGGGTGTGCAGCGGCACACGCCCATCACGGTACCATTCACCGCGTGCGATTTCGGCCCCGGCAAGGCGGCCTGCACACGCAACTTTGATACCCTCGGCGCCGAATTTCCTGGCAAGGCCCACCGTACGCTTCATGGCACGGCGGAAGGCAATTCTGCGTTCGAGCTGCTGGGCAATACTCTCAGCTACGAGCTGAGCTTCAACCTCCGGTCGACGGATCTCGTTGACCTCAATGGTGAATTCAGTTTGAAACTTGTTGCGCAGTTCT
>CAMYLL010000284.1 GCA_947259235.1 uncultured Pseudodesulfovibrio sp.
CGTCAGTTCCTGCGACCACAGGCGCATCACCTTGCCCGACACCTCGGGCGGGACCATGTCCGCTCCGGGCAGCGGCTCGTGTTCAAGACGGTCGGCCCGCCGGGCGATTTGGCGGATGCGGTCTGCCAGGAAGAGAGCGTGGGGCGCGTCGGTATTGCTCTGGCTGCACCCGTTTACCGTGGTTCCCTGCATGGTCGTGGCGTGAAGGGCGCAGCCTTCGAACCGGGCCTTTTGAATGACGCATTGCACGAACTCCACGCCTTTGAGTTGGCAGGTGGTGAAGTCCGTGCTTGTGAACTCGGAGTCGTCGAACCGGCAGGAGCGGGCCTGTGTGTCGAAGAAGGTGGCCTGGGCGAGGGTCGTGGTGGTGAAGCCGGTCTGTACGAGCTTGACGCCCAGGAAGGCCGCGCCGCCGAGCACGCAGTTGCGGAAGCTGCATTCCGAAAGGGTGCAGTTGGAAAAGGCTGCCCCGGAAAATTCGCAGTCGTTGAAAGAGCACTTGGAAAAGGCCATGCCGGTCAGGTCCGAGCCGGAGAAATCAACGTTGTGAAAAGTGCATCCCGTTGCCGAGCCGTTGGTGAACCCACACCGGGAGAGGGTGGACCCGGTCACCTTGCAGCGCAGGAAGCTGACGTCGGCAAAGGTCGAGTTGGCGAGATTCACCCCGCTCAGTTCCCGTCCGTCAAGCTCTTCGTTCGTGACCCTCGAACAGGGCAGGTCCATGTCGCGAAGGTTGCGAACCTTGGACAGCATCTTCTCCAGGGTCTTGGGCCGTGGCTTGAACAGGCGGGCGAGGAATCCGGGCCTGTTACAGCAGGATTGCTCTGGCTCCCCCTGCTCGCGGGCGGCGGAGGATGCAGATTCCGCCTCGGGGGCGATGCGGCCCCTGGCCGTGCCCGAGCGGGTCACGCCCTCCACGAAGTCTGGGGCCAGAGCGAGCAGGGCGGCGAACCCGTCCACCTCGGCCGCTGTTCGCCGGTCCTTGGGCAGTGCACCGAGATAGGCCGCATATGCCGTCTCGTCCAGGAGGGGAACGCGGCTGTTCAGGGCCTTTTGCATGGAGGGCATCTTCATGCGGATGGTGGCCATGAGTTTTCCCGTGGCCGGGCTTTTCTGAGCCATGACCCCGTCAAGGCAGGGGCCGACCAGGAGCAGTCCGCCCTCAAGCCGTGACGAGGATTTGAGAATCTTGAGGTAGAGGTCCAGCACCGGTTTGCTGCTCGCCTCTGCCAGGGCGGTCACGGTGCGCAGAGCCAGCGCGGTGGGGGTGATGAAGCCGACGGCCATGGAAACGGCCAGGGTCTCGGCGTGGGCCGGGGTGTCCAGGGCGATGACGACGCGGCAGAGCTGGTCGAGCTCCTGGTCGCTGGCCCCGGTTTCGAGCCGGGTTTTCACCCATTTGCCGAGCCGGCCGTTCATGATCACCTGGCGGACCGGGAAGGCCAGCGGCTGTCCGCTCTCGCCAAGCTCGGTCAGAAAAGGGACCAGCTCCTCCGGGGCCGTGTCGGCCAGCGGGCGGACAAGGGTTTCGAGCCAGGCCGTCATGGGTTTGTCCATGGAGGCGAGGGAGCCTGCCATCATTTCGTGGGCCAGGGCCAGCCTGCCCCGGGCCGGGAGCGGGGCGACCACGGCCGCCATCTCTCGCAGGGATATGGTCATGGCGTGGATCGTGCGGGCTGCCAGGATGCGGCCGAACCGGCCGGCGCGCAACATTCCGCGAAGGCACGCCCTGAGCGTGCTGCCGTCGCTTGACGTCTGGGCCAGCCGAAAGAGGTTGAGGATCGCCTCGCCCAGGGCGATGGGTGTGACAGGTTCATCACCGGTTATCGTCGCCGCTTCCACAAAAGCGTCCACTGTTTTCGCCAGGTCCGGGGCGTCGGCGCAGAGTGAGGTGGTCCTGCAGGTCCGAATGTCGGCCGCAAGCTTTTCTATGCTGGTTTCGTTGCGTGTCATGATGTTTAACCCCGGCAGAGGTCCATGGTCCAGTCTGCCGTCAATGCGTGCGGAAGTCAAAGCAGTTGGTGTTTTGGGGAGTTATAAATATTTGCCTCCGGGGGCGCGGCGCGGGTGTGCCGGGGAGAGCGGGAACCAAGGCGCTATGCGGCTTAAACGGCCGTTTGAAAGCCAAAAAGACTTTGACTCATGGTGGAACATGACCTATCGTGCCGCACTAATTATATCGTCCAGAATTCCGGCACCAAATCAAACTCAGGAAAGGTTCTATGTATACACTGCGTACTCTTCCGGGAGACGACGTCCGCCAGATCATGTGGCGTTTCGCTGACCGTTTCGACCTTCAGATGTCCGTCCAGTCCGCCCGCGCCATCGCGAGGAGCACTGTGGCCAAGCTGGTGGCCGAGGGCGCGAGAAACACTCATGAGTGGACCGGCCAGAAAAACGAGCTGCTGACCGCCTTTGACCAGGCAGGCCTGACCGCGCTGTTCATGGACCCCCATCAGGGCGGATTCATCGAAGGGCCGAAGAATCTGGCCCTGGCGCTGGTTGCCTTCGAGCTGTCGTGGGTCGACGCGGGCGCAGCCACCTGTTCCCTGGCATCCAACCTCGCCCTTGCTCCCATTCATGAAAAAGGGACCCCGGAGCAGCGCGATTTTTACATGGGCAAATGTGTCCCGCCCCAGCCGGGCGAGGACCGCGAAATCTGGCGCGGCGCCTTCGCCCTGACCGAGCCGCTGCCCTATGTGGGCGTGGATACCGGCGTGCTCTGCGGCAAGGCCTCCGTGGCCGAGTGGAAGGACGGCGAGGAGCCCGTGCTCCAGATCGACAAGCGCGGCCGGTTCATCACCAACATGGACTTCGCCAACTTTGTCACCGCCGCCGTGGAGTCTTCCGACGAGCGCATCAAGGGAAGCTTCATGGTCATCCTGGAAGACACCGACGAAGGACTCTTCGACCGTGGCGCGCCCACGCTCAAGATGGTCCATCAGCTTTCCTCCACCCGCGACCCGGTCCTCAACCTCAAGGTCCCGGCCAGCCGCATCATCGGCGGCTATGAGATCGTGGATGGCGTGATCGTGCCCAAGTACAACCACTCCGAGATCATCGGCGCGGTCTTTCACCGCACCCGCATCCCGGTGGGCCTGATGACGTCGGCCAAGCTGCTTTCGGCCGTTGAGCCGGTCATCCGCTATCATCGCAACCGTTTCCGCGGCGGCGATTCCTGCAAGGAAGGTTCCCCGCGCTTCGACAAGGGCATCCAGAACAACGAGGACGCCCTGCAGCGGCTCATCGACGTCTGGGCCTGCGGCGAGGCGGGGTGTTCCCTGGCCTTTGCGGCCTCCCGTCTGGCCGATGCCTTCGATCCCATCGAGAAGGCCAAGGAAGCCCACTTCGAAGCCGAGGGCGTGACCAGCCCGCGCAAGCAGATGGCCGTCCTGAACAAGCTCAAGGAGCAGGTCCTCGAATTCATCGACCTGGAACATGCCCCCGTTGCGAAGCGCGACGCCGCCCGCCATGAGGAACTCAAGAACAACACCCTCGTCTACTATGCCTACATGGAAGCCCTGGCGGGCATCCTCAACCCCGGCGTCAAGCTCTGGAATACCGGCGTGGGAGCGAACATGATGCGTGAGGCTGTGGCCCTGGTCGGCGGCTATGGCATCACCGAGGACTGTCCCGGCTTCCTGATGCAGAAATGGACCGACTGCCAGCTCGAAGCAACCTACGAGGGACCCGAAGCCGTGCAGCGTCGCCACCTGACCATGACCATGACCTCGGAAGTATTCCAGGCCACCGTCTCGGCGTGGATCAGGCAGATGCAGTTTGCGGGCAAGTCCATTCCGGGTCTTGGCGGGTTCGTGCTCGCCTCTGCCATGGAGCTGTGGCAGTGGACCCTGGGCTACCTGCAAAACAGCACCGATGACGAGGGCCGCAAGCTCTTCC
>CAMYLL010000285.1 GCA_947259235.1 uncultured Pseudodesulfovibrio sp.
AAGGCGAGGCCGACGCCGGTGTTGCCGCTGGTGGGTTCAACCAGGACGGTGTCCTGGGTGATGAGGCCCTGGGCCATGGCTGTCTCGACCATATTCAGGGCGATTCGGTCCTTGACCGAGGCGCAGGGGTTGTTGAATTCGAGCTTTCCCACCACCGTGGCCTTGAGTCCCTTGGAGAGCTTGTTGAGCTTGACCAGTGGGGTTCTGCCCACCAGTTCCGTCATGTCATTGGCTATTTTCATTGCCTACTCCGAAAACGATTTGGTGCAGGCCGGTGCCGACTTCTGTGCGGAGAAGGGGGAGAGCTTGCGCAGGTTCTTGATGATGGGCGGCAGTGTTTCCAGCACGTAGTCCACGTCCTGGGCGGTGTTGAACCGGCTCAGGCTGAACCGGATGGAGCCGTGTGCAAAGGTGAAGGGCACGCCCATGGCGCGCAGCACGTGGGACGGCTCAAGACTGCCCGAGGTGCAGGCCGAACCGGAGCTGGCGCAGATGCCGAGCTGGTCCATCATCAGGAGGATGGCTTCGCCTTCCACGTAGCCGAAGGAGATGTTGGAGGTGTTGGGCAGGCGGTTGTCCCTGTCTCCGTTGAGGATGCTGTCAGGGATGGCGGCCAGCAGTCCGGTTTCCAGCGTGTCGCGCAGCGCCCTGACGGCCGTGTTTTCCTCGTCCATGTGCTGTATGGCCAGCTCGCATGCCTTGCCCAGGGCTATGATGCCTGTGGTGTTTTCCGTGCCCGCGCGGCGGCTGCGTTCCTGATGGCCGCCGATGAGGAACGGCCTGAAGGGGAGCCGCTTGCGTACGAACAACGCGCCGACCCCCTTGGGGGCGTGCAGCTTGTGGCCGGAGAGGGAGAGCATGTCGATGGGGGTTGTCTTGAGGTCGATGGGGATCTTGCCCACGGCCTGCACCGCATCGGTATGGAAGACCACGCCGCGCTCCTTGGCGATGGCGGCGATCTCCTCGATGGGGTAGATGTTCCCTGTTTCGTTGTTGGCCCACATGATGGAGACGATGGCCGTATCCGGGCGGATGGCGTCCTTGATCTCCTGGATGTCGAGGCGTCCGTTCTCGTCTGTTCCCAGGTAGGTGACTTCGTAGCCGTCCTTCTTTTCCAGGTATTTACAGAGGCTGAGGATTGCCGGGTGTTCGACGCGGGTGGTGACGATGTGCCGCTTGTCCGGCTGGGCGTTGAGGGCGGACCTGATGGCCGTGTTGTCCGACTCGGAGCCGCAGGAGGTGAAGATGATCTCGTCAGGCTCGCAGTTGAGCAGGGCGGCCACGCGGGCCCGTGCCTCCTTGAGGCGGACGCCCACCTGTCCGCCGAAGCGGTGCATCGACGAGGGGTTGCCGTAAAGTTCCGTGAAGAAAGGTTTCATCTCTTCGAAAACTGCCGGGTCCACCTGAGTTGTGGCGTTGTTGTCCATGTATATGGTTTTCATGACATTACCCTTCCCGAACAACGATGTTGGGGTCTACTTTTTCCCTGAGCTTTGCTTCGACGACGTTCTGGAGCGTCAGGTGGCTGGAAGGACAGTTGGAGCACATGCCGATGAATTTTACCATCACGGTCTCGCGGTCGATGTCCATGAGCCGGATGTCGCCGCCGTCGGCCTGGAGCATGGGCCGGACCTCGTCGTCGATGACCGATTCGATGAGGTGCATGCGCTCGATGTTGGTCATTCCCTGGGCCGGGAAGGACGGCTCCGATGACGGGGCAGGGCAGACGCCTTCGCCACGTGCCTCGGTCAGCAGTCGCTCCAGGTCATCAATGCACTTGCCGCAGCCGCCACCCGCCTTGGTGAAGTTGGTGATGTCCTCCACGGTCTTGAGGTCGTTCTCCTTGATGGCCCGGAGAATCTCCTCGTCGAAAACGCCGAAGCATTCGCAGATCAGCGTCCCCTCATGGGAATGCTCCATCTTGGAAGGAGCCTCGCCGCGCATGTTCTTGAGTGCTTGTTCAAGGGCCTCCTGGCCCATGACGGAGCAGTGCATCTTTTCGCGCGGCAGGCCGCCGAGGTATTCGGCTATGTCCTTATTGGTGAGCGCTTCCGCTTCTTCCACGGTTTTTCCGATGAGGATCTCGGTCAGGGCGGAACTGGAAGCGATGGCGCTGGCGCAGCCGAAGGTCTGGAATTTGGCATCGGTGACGATGCCGTCTTTTACCTTGATATAGAGAGTCAAGGCATCGCCGCAGGCAAGGGAGCCGACTTCGCCGACGCCGTCCGCGTCGTCCAAGGTTCCCACGTTGCGCGGATTGAGGAAGTGGTCTTTGACTCTATCTGTGTATTCCCACATGAGAAGCTCCTGGAAAAATGTAGTTGTTTCGGCATGAAAGCGCATAAAAACGCCGGACGCCGGAAATAGCATACCACAGTATCAGGAATATGTAAGCATGCCTGCAGCGGCTGTAAAGAGAAGGAGGGAATAAATCTGATTGAAATAGTCGGAATTGTTCGGCGAGGTGGAGGGAGTCTGGTTCGTATTGGCTAAAGAGCCATGAGTCCGGGGATTTCTGAAGCCTTGTGGTAAACATCCATGACGGATTTTCCCGAGCACATGGTGGATTCCATGGTCACGCTGGTGTATTTTCCGGTTTTGGACTCCCGGGTTTGCAGGCGTGCGTCGGGAAAGAGGTCGACAAACAGAGGCAGGTTTTCCGTGGGCATGATGAACTTGAAGACATAGGGGCAGGGCCATTCGTGATGCTCGTCAAGCATCTGTTGAAATGCGTGCTGTTTTTCGGTCATGTAGGGACTCCTGATCGTCGTGTGCGTGGGGGTGTATACCGCTGGCCTTGAACCTGTCAAATGAGCCGGGGATGGTTGGTTGTTGTTCGCGTTTTTGCTATGTTGCATTTATTAGTGGTCGTAGGTATTGATATGGTCATGATGTGTGATTTGATATCAGCCCTCAAATTAAATTGGAAGTTGTTTAAATCATGAACGAATCAGTTGAGATTCTCGTCGTCGATGATGAACGGATCAACCTCAAGCTCATTGAGGGGATTCTTCGAGGTTATGATTTGAAGCTAATCACAGCCTTGTCTTGCGAGGAAGCTCTTTCCAAGGCCAAAGGGTGTGACCTTGCCGTTGCTTTGCTCGACGTCATGATGCCCGGCATGGACGGTTTTCAACTGGCCGAGCGACTTCGGGACTCGGAAAAGTTCTGCAACGTCCCCATCATCTTCATTACCGCCATCAGCAAGGAGCAGCGTCATGTATTTCGAGGCTATGAGCTGGGGGCGGTGGATTATCTCTTCAAACCGGTTGAGCCGGAAATCCTTCGGAGCAAGGTCGGGATCTTTGCCGATCTGCACCGCAAGAAGCGCTCCCTCGAAATGACAACCAAGCGGCTTGAGCAGACGGTGGCCGAGCTGGAATCGTCCCGGACGGCACTGCTTCTTTCCGAACAGCGATACAGGATGGTGGCCGACTACAACTACGACTGGGAAAGCTGGATAGGACCGGACGGCCAGGTCATATATGTTTCCCCCTCCTGCAAGCGCATCACCGGCTATCCGCCCGAGCGTTTCATAGAAGACCCGTTGCTCATGCAGCGTATCATCCACCGCGACGATATGGCCGCCTGGGACAACTACATGCAGGATCAGTCCGTGGGCGACGAAGACGGACTGGACTACAGAATCCATCACAAGAACGCCCGCATCAAGTGGGTCAGCCTGGTCAAGCATGCCGTTGAGGACGAAGACGGACAGTCCCTGGGAATCCGGATCAGTGTGCGCGACGTGACGAACCGCAAGCTTATGGAGCAACAGCTCAAGCACAGCAACCTGCACGACCCCTTGACCGGATTGCCCAACAGGGCGCTCCTCCTTGACCGGTTGAGCCAGGCCGTTGAACGATCCTTGAGGACGGATAATTATTTCGGCGTGCTC
>CAMYLL010000286.1 GCA_947259235.1 uncultured Pseudodesulfovibrio sp.
GGGCCATTTCCGGATTTTCCATAACCTGCCGCTGCAGCTTGACCTTGCGGATATCCTTCATCTGCTCCGCGAAGTTTGTGCTCTGAATTTCGAGTCCGCCTACGTCCATGATCCGAACCTCCTTGCATGGGGTGTTAAAAACAACTCTTGCAGCTCTTATCGGACCATATCGAAAGAACTTTAGGGTCGGCGTTTTGTCGCGCGGGGAAGCGCTGCCCAACACTCTGATCTTGTGCGGCTTTTTCATTATTTCTCAGGCTGATTGCTATCGTGTTTTCGTACGGGTTTCGGGCAGGCGGCGCCTAGCAGGACTCGCGCGCGTACACTTCGTCCAGGATCGCCTTGCCGCCAGCCGCGAGCACTCTCCCGGCCAGGCCCATGCCGATGTCCCATGCGTCGTCCACATGGCCTTCGGCGGTCATGCGGATGGGGCGGGTTCCGTCCACGTCGGCCACGAAGCCGGTGAGGTGGATGGTGCCGCCCTCGATGACCGACCAGGCCGCGATGGGAACCTGACAGCCGCCGTCAAGGCCGGTGAGGAAGCCGCGCTCGGCCAGCACCTGGCGTTTGGTGGGGGCGTGGTCCAGGAATTGGAGCATGGCGGCCACCTCGGTGTTGGCCGTGTGGTATTCTATGCCCAGCGCGCCCTGGGCCACGGCGGGCAGGAACTCGGGCGGACCGAGGATCTCCTGCCTGGGGGCGGAGAGTTTAAGCCTGTTGAGCCCGGCGGTGGCCACCACGATGGCGTCGAAGTCGCCGTTGAGGAGCTTCTTGACCCGGGTGTCGAGGTTGCCGCGCAGGGATTCTATCTTCAGGTCCGGCCTGAGGACGGCGAGCTGGGACTGGCGGCGCAGGCTGGAGGTGCCGACGACCGCTCCCTCGGGCAACCCGGCGAGGCCTTCGTAATGAACCGAGAGCAGGGAGTCTGTGGCCGCCTCGCGCTCCGGGATGATGCCGACCTCAAGTCCGTCGGGCAGCTCGGTGGGCACGTCCTTCATGGAGTGGACCGCGATCTGGGCGCGGCCGTCCAGCAGCGCTTCCTCGATCTCCTTGACGAACAGCCCCTTGCCGCCGACCTTGGCCAGCGGCACGTCGAGAATTTTGTCGCCCTTGGTCTTGATCTTGAGCAGGTCGACGCTGAGGCCGGGATGTTCTGCCTCAAGGCAGTCCTTGATGTGGTTTGCCTGCCAGAGGGCAAGCGCGCTGCCTCGGGTGGCGATGACGAGTTTTTTCATGAAGGGAAGCCTCTTGCGTGTCGTGGGTGAAATGCGGTGGTGCGAGGTATCAGTGGCAGCTGGAACAGTTGCCGCCGGAGCATCCGGCGCAGCCGCTGCTTGCCGGGGCGGCCGGAGCCGGGGCGGAGTCGCCATCCGAGCCGGAAGGCGCGGAGCCCACGCGTGAGCGAACCGCGCTCATGAGCTTGCTGGTCTTGGCAGAGGCGCATTTGGGGCAGGGCGGGCATTCGTCCCGGTCAAAGACGAGTTCCTCGAACTCGGTTCCACAGTCGTCGCACTGGTATTCAAATATGGGCATGGCATGCTCCGGCAAAGAGTGTGTTCAGGGGCCGGGGGTCGCCCGGCAGGAGGTCTGCATAGCTGAAAAGGGCTTGGCTGGCAACGCCGCTCCGTCCCGTTCGTGGTTTAAGGTAATGTCTGCTCGCGTCTTGTCCAGCCAGTGGAAGAAAAAGAACTGGAGATGTCTGGCGAGTGCTGTGAGCGTTGCGTTGAACGCCTGTTTGAGGTATATGTTAAATTGTATTTTGTGTCGTTGATATTGTCAGTTTACTTAAGTAGTTGCCGTATTTTACCCAGTGACAACAATGCCTCATCGAGGGTTTGATGGTCGACGCCCGGATCCATACAGGTGCAGATACCCGCTCCCAGAGCTCCAAGCGGGGCTGTACCGGGCTCGACAATCCGGACGAGCCGCTCAAGTGTGTCTTTTCCACTGTCACCGAGATAAAGGTGGGGACAGGAACCACGGCCAAGAAGCAGCGCAGCAAGCTGCTGTGGTATGTGAAGCAGCGGGACTGCGACGCCTTCGGGGTGCGCAAGGTCAATCCGCAGTTCGTGCCGGTGGGCGAGGAGAAGATCGTCAGCCAGGACGAGCTGCTGACCAGCTACACGCCCGAGGTCGAAATCCACAACACCCATGTGGAACCGGCCATGCTCGCCCTCAAGAAGACCATTGCCAAGGGCGACAAGCACCGGGAGCGGGGCGAGCCGCTCTCCGCCGAGATGGAGTACACCAAGGCTCTTGATGTGGACGAGACAAACGTTCGGGCCATCTTCGGCCTGGGGATGGTCTATCTGGAGCGCCGCGACAAAAAAAATTCCCGCACGGTCTTTGAGCAGTTGCTCGGGTTGCAGGCCGCCTTTTCCGAGGAACACAAGCATCTTTTCAACGAGTTCGGCATCCTCTTGCGCAAGAGCGCCCTCTTTGACGAGGCGGTGCGCTATTATTCCCGCGCCGCGGAGCTTTCCGATGCCGACGAGAATCTCTTCTACAACCTGGCCCGGGCCTTTTACGAAAAGAACGACTGGGAACACAGCATCGAATTCGCCGTGCGGGCTCTCGAACTCAGCCCCGGGCATGACCACGCCGCGAATCTGTGCCGCATGGCCGTGGCCCTGGCCGGGAGTCAGTACCTGCAAACAAAATACGGCAAGCCGCCCGTGCCTCCCGAGGTGGCCAAAAGGGCCGCCCTCTACGCGGGGCACACGTCCGGGGGCGATGACCTGTTCATAGAAATCAGTCCCAGCGGGGTGGACAGCCGTCTGGCGTCGTCGTCACTGATGGAAGAGCTGGAGGACAAGAAGTGATGGCGGGAGACTTTTGTGAGCAAGCGACTTGAAGTGACTCTCTTCGGAACCGTGTTCACCGTGAGCGCGCTGTATCTCAGCCGCCCTGCGGTTAAGGCTGCGGTCAAAACCTACGGCCCGACCAAGTGGAACGGGATAGTCCGGGATATCGCCCTGGGTACCGACGCCAAGCGCAGGATGGCCGAAGTAAGCCACACCCTGGGGCATCCGGTCAGGCAGCTTTACCGCTCCCGAGGGCTGGCCATGCACGACAACCGTTTCGGCATCGAGGTCTTCTTTGGCGGAGAGCACGTGCCCACGACCATGGTGGCCGCACAAAATAGAACTTTACAGCCGCAGGATCTGATGGAAGACTGTAAGCTCAAAGATATGGTCGGCGTTTTCTGGGCCAGACGTGAGGGCGCGGTAACCTATCGCTGGGATGCCGTGGATTTTTCCGATCAGGGAGAAGTTGCACTGGTCTATGACGGCCTGGCGCCGCTCCTGGGCAGGAAGCAGGCCTTTGACCTTGTGCTCGACGTGACGTGGCAGGGCAGGCGGGCCGACAAGCGAAGGGAGTTGGGCGCGGACCAGCCGTTCGCGCCCCTAGAGCATGTGTTTCATATTGTCGGATAAACGACTGGCTGGCGGTACATCATGGCGGGTGAATCTCGGAAACTTGATCTGGGCGATGCCCCGGACGTTTCCCGAAGCAGCACTGTTTCGGGCTGGGATTACCTGACCGAAAAAGGTTCCGTCCGGTGCGCCTTTTCCACGAAAAACGTCGTCAAGCTCGGCATGAGCGCCAATCTGAAGAGCCACGAAGTCAAGATATTCTGGCTCGTGGAACAGGTGGAGGAAGAGCTTTTCGAGGCGCGCCGCATCAACTCAAAGAATGTTCCGGCTGGCAACGCCGAGGTGATTCCCCTGCGGCGGCTGCTCAACGAGTTCACCCCGGAGTTGGCCCGCTATGAAGAGGTGATCCTTCCGGCCATGGAAGCCCTCGAGAGCTTGCTTGACCGGGCCGACGACGAGCGCGCCAGCGGTCGGCTCTACAGTGCGGAGATGGAATACGGC
>CAMYLL010000287.1 GCA_947259235.1 uncultured Pseudodesulfovibrio sp.
TAATAGGAAGTACTGGACAGCACTATTTCACGCAAGGGGCCGCATATGCCTAAAATGAACGTCGCCTCGCTTGAACCGGGCATGGTTCTGGCCGACGACCTCACCACCGCCGAGGGGCGCATGCTGCTCCCCCGTGGGGCGATGCTGACCGATGCGCATATACGTACCTGCCGCGTCTGGGGAATCGTCGAGGCCGACATTCAGGGCGAGGAAGACGAGCAGGACGACCGCTTCACCTCCTTCGACCAGATCGATCCCGAAGTCCTCGACGCCTGCAAGATCATGGCTGCCCAGCGGTTCGTGCTCAACGAGCTCTCCCATCCGGTTGTCCGCGAGATGGCCCGGCTCTACGTGCTCCACCGGGCCCGGGGATTCACCCCTGAACAGGCGCGATGGACGCTCTCGGCCAGCCCCCATGATGACATGGTGGACATCTTTTCCCCGCCGCCCACCACGGAGATCAACATCAATCCCGACGCCGTGGTCCGGCAGGAGATGGAGCTGGCATCCCTGCCCAACATCTTCTTTCAAATTGCCGAAAGCCTCAAGAACCCGCGCAGCTCCGCGTCCTACGTGGCCGAGGTCATCAGCAAGGACGTGGCTCTTTCCGCCAAGCTGCTCAAGATGGTCAACACCCCGTTCTACGGCTTTCCCAGCCGGGTGGACACCCTCTCCCGCGCCGTGACCATCGTGGGAACCAACCAACTGACCAACCTGGCCCTGGGCGTGTCTGTCATCTCCGCCTTCGACGGCGTACCCGAGGAGTTCTTCACCCTCAAGGAGTTCTGGTTCCACTCGGTTGCCTGCGGCATCGTCGCCCGCCTGCTGGCGGCCAGGGTCGGACTGCCCGGGGACGAGAAGTATTTTGTGGCCGGCCTGCTGCACGACATCGGGCGGCTGGTCATGCTCAAAAACCACCTCAAGGCGTCCATCGACGTGCTCCGCCCGGCCAAGATAGGGCGACGCAGTCTTGTGGACGTGGAGCAGGTGGTCTGGGGCTGTACCCATGCCGACATCGGCGGCCGGATGCTCAAGAACTGGCGGCTGCCCCCCTTCCTCGAAGTGCTGGTTCATCACCATCACACTCCCATGGAGGCTTCCATGCCCGCCGAGGCATCAGTCATCCACGTGGCGGATTTCATCATCCATTCCATGGGCCTTGGCGCAAGCGGTGCGTCCCTTGTGCCCGAGCTCGACACACGGGCCTGGAAAAAACTCGGTCTCAATCAAGGCGACCTCGGGGACATCGTGCGTCAGGCAGAGCGTCAGGCCTGCGATGTCATGGCCGCCTTCTTCCCCAACAACTAGCAGGCTGGCGGGAAAGGGTCGATTGCCGCGTTGCTTCGCGCCCGGCATATCCTCGCGTAGGCGGACTACGCGTCGGTCTTGCCGTGCGTTTGCGCCGTGGGGGGGCCGGTGTGAAGACTTCAGGAGGGCGGGCCGCCCATGGTGGGGATCGGGGGATTTTGTTCCCGGCTGCGGACTAGCCTTTCCGGCTTTTTCTGATGGCTTCGAGGATTTTCTCCCCTTCACCTTCGTAGACGTCGCGTTCGGATTGCGGCGTGGGGCGCGTCACGGGCGGCCAGACGTCGGGTTGCGGCTCCGGCCCCTTGAGCGCCTCGGGGCTTGGTTCGGTGTCGGCCATGGCCGGGGTGCGGCGGATGTCCACCCCGGGCACGGGCGCGCTGAACTCGATGGGGATGTTGTTGGGGTCGAAGGTGTAAATGGAGTGGATGAACCCGTGGTCCACCACCTCGGAGCACCAGATGTCCGCCGCATCCAGCGCGTCCTTGATCTCCCAGAGGTCATCCTCGCCCGCCACCTCGAAGGAGATGTGGTCGAAGCAGGCCGGTCCCTTGACCGGGAAGCCGTGGTCTTTTTCCTCCACCGGCTCCACCTCGGGCCATTCGAAGAAGGCGATCATGTCGTGGCCGGAGATCTCCAGGAAGTAGTGGCGGTATCCGGGGTGGCCCAGCCCGGCCACCAGTCGCATGCCCAGCAGGTCGCGCCAGAAGCGCAGGGTGGCGTCCATGTCGCCGGTGACCATGGCGAGGTGATTGATTCCGGTGTAGGTGGCCATGCTGCTCCTTGGGGTTAGCTCGAGTGGCTGCCGTCGCCGTCCTCTATGGCCCGCTCGCGCTGGCGCAGCTCGCGCCGCAGCTCGGCCTCCCTGTGCCGCCGCTGGGCGGTGGGAGTGTCAAGGATCAGGGGCGGAACAGGGGTGGGCTTGCCGTTGTCGTCCAGGGCCACGAAGGTCAGGTAGGCAGAGTTGGTGTGGCGCACCTCGCCGGTGCGCAGGTTCTCCGCCTCGACACGGATTCCGATCTCCATGCTCGAACGGCCCACGTGGTTGAGGCTGGCCTTGAAGATGAGCAGCTCGCCCATGTAGGCAGGCTGCTTGAACGCCATGCGGTCGATGGACACAGTGACCACGTTGCCCCGGGTGTGGCGTTTGGCCACGACGCCCGCCGTGGTGTCGATATGCCGGAGGATGACTCCGCCGTGCAGGTTCCCGGCCGGGTTGGCGTCCTGCGGCAGGACGAGATGGGTCATGATGACCTCTGATTCTTTGGCCGATTTCGGCGTCATGGCTGTTCTCCCTTGTGTTTTCCATACTGGACGCGCGCTTCCCAGACGAGCTTGCCGATCTTGCGGCCGAGGTCCGCCTGGCGCGTTTTTATCAGCGCGTCGGCGGCCTCCGGGGTTCCCTGCTGGCGCAGCAGGGTGGCGGACTCCAGATCCCGCAGATGCTTCTCGCATTCGCCGATCAGGCCGGACAGGTTCAAAGTCTCAAGTTCCTTGGGCACACGGACCGAGCGTACTTTTCTGCTCATCTGGGACCTCCCGCTGTTTTCACGCTGTCACTCTTTTTGATGACAGAGCGTGGCGCGGGGTGTCAAGCAGCCGTGAGTTCCGGCCAGGCTCTTGCCAAGGTCATGATTATAAGCGATTTGTACAATACTATGTGCTATGGGGGGATATCGGCGGATACTTAGTCGGCAGGAGCCACATTGATGTCAAAGCAGACGACTGGAAAACGGAGCCGGAAGAAGGAGAAGACCGGACCTCCGGCGCAGCAGGGGCATCCCGGCAAACGTTTTTTGGAGATGCTTCCGTTTCCTTGTTACTGTCTGGACGGGCAGGGCGTTGTTCTCGACGTCAATCCGGCCTGGCTGGCGCTGATGGGCTGCACCCGCGACGAGGCGGTGGGTAAGCCGGCGGGCGATTTCATGACCGGGCACAGTCGTGGCATGCTCCGTGAGGCCCTTGCCTCGTCCTCGGAGCGTTCCGTCGGGCTTGTCATGGTCCGTGGCGACGGCGTCGAGGTGGAGGTGGTGGCAGAGGTGCGGCTCGACCACGGGGACTTCGGGGCTGCCCAGGTCCACTTCCTGCGCCGTGTCGAGCCCCGACAGGAGCCGCCGGACCCGGAGATGGCCCACGCTGCGGCCATGCACAAGCTGCTGGCCGAGAACACCGAGGACGTCATCTGGACCCTGGACACGGACTATCGGTACACCTACGTCAGTCCGTCAATTGTCAGAGTGCGCGGCGTTGCCCCCGAGGAAATCGTGGGGACCCGGGTCGACAACGCCGTGACCCGGGAGTCTCTCCCCTCCCTGCACAAGGCGCTTTGCGAGCTGCGCGAGTCGGTGAGCCGTGGCAAATCCGGCTCGGCGGTCCGGCTTGAGGTGGAGTTGCGGCATGTCGGGGATAGCACGCTGTGGGTGGAGGTGGTGGCCCGCCCGCTGGTGGACGAAAACGGGGTGTGCATCGGATTTACAGGGTCCAGCCGGAATATCGGAGACCGCAGGGAGATGGAGCAGCGGCT
>CAMYLL010000288.1 GCA_947259235.1 uncultured Pseudodesulfovibrio sp.
CTTGGAGAAGGCGTCGGTGGCGGAGAGCTTGCTCAGGTCCACCGGTTCCGCGTCCTGGTCTGGCTCTGGAGGGGCGAGCGGTTCCTGCTTCGGTTTGTCGGCCATGGCCAGGCGGCCGTTCTTGAGCGCCGCCTGGATCTGCTTGGTGAGGCGTTCCACCTCGACTACCTGGCCGGGCTTGAGTTTCAGCCCGGCGTCGGGGATCACCAGAACGCCGGGACGGATGTTCTTGATTCGATTCATCTCACGTCACCTCCCGGATTACGGAACCAGTTTGACCTTGGCCATGATGTCAGGGCGGGTAATGCCCTGGCCGATTTCGGACCACACCAACCAGCCGGTCTTGAAGCGGGTCTTCTGGTCGATGGACTCCGTCTTCAGGTTTTCGCGCACCGGCATCTTTCCGACCTCTTCATCCGGGACGATGATGATCTCGTCCAGCGGCATGGAGGCGGTCAACAGAATGCCGCCGGTGCCGTAGTTCTTGATGACCCCCTTCTGGCGCAGCTCGAGCTTGGTCTGGGGATCGAGGTTCCAGCCGCGCATGTCGTTGAACCGGCGGCCGCGCATGACGATGTACTTCACCGACAGCTCCAGGTCCTCGATGATCGAGATGGCCTCGTTCAGTGCCTCCTCGGTGAGCAAATCGCCGGTGACCTCGATGGTGTTGGTCGCCGGGATGGCCGAGGAGAGCACCGAGATGGTGCGGCGATCCATCTCCTTACGGATGGCGTCAGCCGCGCTGGTCTGGATGTCCATCAGCGTGCCGATGTTGCCGTTTTTGAGGACGGAAACGTCCACCATCGGGTTGGAGTGGATGCGGTTGGTGGGGAACTCGACCTCGTCCTTGCCCACCTCCTGCTCCTGGGCGTCGCCGTCCTTGCTGATCCAGTGGGCCTTGACGGTCGGTTTCTTCTGGTAGACCGGACGTTCGCCCTTGGGCAGCGTGTGCTTGGTGAGCAGCAGCGAGGAAATCTCCTTGCGCTTGATCTCCTGTTCGATGGGCGCGGCGATGGCGGCGGCAAGCGCCCGCATGCCTTCGGGCGACTCGAGAGCCTCGCTCATGAGCCGCGCCATGGTTTCCATGTATTCCTGGGAATGGATCTTCAACTGATTGGTTTTCATGTGCGTTGGCTCCTTGGGTTAGACGAGCAGGCGGAATTTGAGGACGCCGCTCTGTACGGAAATGGCGTGGGCGACCACGTGCTCTCCGGCCGCGACGCCGTTGGTCAGGCGACCGCCCGCTGAAACTTTCAGGTCGTCTCCGGCGACGACGGTCCCTTCGAAGGCGTCGGTCTCGTAGACGCCGCCGTCACAGTAGATGCCGGGCATTTCGCCACCGGCGTAGTCCTTGATCAGGATGCCGAAGGAGCGCTTGGTGGGATCGGTGTTGACGGCGAACAGGTCGTCGCCGACCACGCGGACCACCTGGCCGAGCTGGCCGTCGCCCTGGATGTGACCGTCGCCATAGGCGAGGCTGCGGTGACACGGATTGATGAATGACATGGTGTTTCCTCCTTATGCGTTGATTTGCGAGTGTTCGGGAGAGTCCTCGCCGACACGGTTGCGGTAAGCGGCCATGAATCCGTCGCGCAGACGGTCTTCGAGCGACACCTTGCGGTCGTCCACATCGTGGGGCCTGACACCGGCGTCGCTGCGCAGCGGGGTTTCCGTCGATGCCTTGGCGGCGGGCTTGCCGCCCTGGTCGCTGTCGGCGGGTTTCTCTTCCTTGTCCTTGTCCGCTTTTGCCGACTTGGGCAGGCGCTCGTAAGCGGCCTCGGTGGCGGCGAAGGCTTCGTCGGACAGTTCGGCCAGGCGTTTCAGCTCGGCTTCCCGGTCCTCATCGGAAGCGAAGGAGAGCCCTTGCTTCTCCAGCCGGGTGAGCAGCTTCTTCGCCCGGGAGCGGCAGGCGGCAGCCTTTTGTTCGGCTTCCAGTTCCTGGACGCGTTTCTGCAGCTCGGCGACCTGGGCCTTGAGCTGCCGGTTTTCCTTTTCCAGGTCGGTAACGCGGGCAGGATCGCCTTCCTGCTGGGCGGGTTTCTTCTTGGCCGCTTCGACGGCCGGGTCATCGGTGGGTTTGGTTTTGTCTTCCATCGTGGAATCTCCTTCGGGTTGGGATTGGTCGGGCTGGCTCTGAAGGGACGCCACCTGCAGAATCCTGGCGTTCTCGTCCGCGCCTTTGCGGTCGAGCAGTCCCAGTCCGGTGAAAGTGACGCCGTGCAGAATCTCGAAAACGGGTTGGCCGTTGAAATCACGGCCCTTGAATTTGCGCAGGTGGGTGCAGTAGTCGGCCTTGTTCTGGAAGCGCTTGTGGCAGACCGAGCATTCGCCTTCCTGGTAGTCGCACTCCATGGAGACCTGGGAGATGATCCCGCGCTTCATCAGCTTGTAGGCCAGCCGGGCGGCCGGGGTGTCGTGGACGTACAGCTCGCCGACGCATTCCACGCGGCCCCCGTTGTCGTCCTCCAGGTAGTCGGCGGCGACGATGCCACCAACGATGTCGTTGAACTCCTGCGAATGCTGCAGATCGACCTTCTTGTTCACGGCCGTCATGTGCCGACCGGACAACTCCTCGGCGGTGAAGTGGTCGCCGTTCTTGTTGGTGCCGGTGCGGCAGAGCACGAAGCTGAACTGGGGGTCGCCCGCCGAGCCGACATCCATGGCCTCGGTCGCGAGGCGTTCGCCTTCGCCCAGCCGGATGTCCACGGGGATGCTGGTGTGGAAGTTCGCGGCGGCGGCCATCGGAACGGGTTTCTCCTCCCGCTCGGCGCTGGTCTTGGCCCCGGGAGCGCAGACGAACAGACGCTCCTTGGCGTTGGAAGCCTCGCCGTGCTTGGACGTGATGGCGTAGTGGTGATCCTTGGACTTCATCCGGCTCTGCTTGCCAAAGGAGCCGATGATCCGCTTCATCTCCTGCTCGTTGGGATAGGCGTGATCGCGATAGGAGATCAGCCAGTGCGGGATGTGCTTGGCGTTGCCGAGAAAGGTCTGGAAGAACTCGCTGGCGTTGGCCTTGGTGACGGTCTTGTGGTCGGTCTCGTAATACTTGACCTTGGTGTCGGCTTTGATTTCGAGCCCTTCCCAATAGGTCATGAGCCCCTCCACGAAGTGGTAGGCCCGCTCGTAGTTGGTGGTCGAAAACTCGGTGGCGTAAGGCGGATCGAAGTAGGCCAGATCCGCCTTGGCTTTCGGCAGCAGATCGTTGATGTCCTGCCGGTATGCCTTGTTCTCCTTGTCGTTGTCGAAGACCAGGGCGTTGATGCGCTGCAGGTTCTTGCGCAGGCGATCCTTGAACTCGTCGGGAGTGTCCTGGCGGCGGCCATAATCGGTGGACGACGAGAAGTGGCCGAAGCCACCCTTGCCGCTCATGCAGGTTTTGCCGAGGCCGAACAGGGCGATGTCTTTCTTGAAGCCGGAGAGCTTGTCGCAGTTGGCGCGGATGGTGTCGATCAGCGCATGGACGCCCTTGGCGAAGAAGATGCCCTTGAAGTTGTCCTGAACGAAGCTGCCCGCCTTGGCGTTGTCGGCCAGGAGCGCCTCGATCTCGTCCTCGCTCAGGCGAACCGAGTTGTTCTCGATGATCGCCTTGGCGGCGTGATGGCAGTAGCGGAGCCGGTCGTTGGCGATGACCTGGAGGCCTTTGGTCTTGTACATGTAGGCCACGACCGCAGACCCCGAAAAGGCGTCCAGCACCGTGCCAGTGCCTTCCGGGGTATGCTTCCAGATCCAGTCGACGAGCTTCTGCTTACTGCCGATGTAGTTGGTGATGTACTTGGGGCGTTTCTCGGGAGGGAGCTCTTCAGGAGCGGACTGTTCGGCGGCC
>CAMYLL010000289.1 GCA_947259235.1 uncultured Pseudodesulfovibrio sp.
GAGATCGCGAGTTTTGGCGTGAAGTGTTGCAACGTTTTTATGGCCCCCTTCAACGCCTCGATCTCTGCCCCTTCGACGTCCAGCTTGATCACATCGACCTTCGAAACTCCGTTTTCACGAACGAATTCGTCAATGGACGTCACGCCGCAGCTCAGGGTTGAATCATTGGTTGTCTTGGTGACATGCGTGCCCTGTCCATTGATCTGGAAAGACAGGTTTCCTTTTTTGCTCCACAGACCAAGAGGAACCAGCACGTAGTTTCCGCTCCCGATCTCCCCATGGAGTTTCTTTTGGGCGTGCTCAAAGCCGATGGGATCGGGCTCGAATCCGAAAATCCGGCCCTCCGGGCCGATGGCGTCCAGAAACCGCTGCTGTGAATAGACCGATTCCGAAACGCCGCCGTCGATGATGACGTCTCCCGGGACCGGCTGCGTCCGGGGATGAAAATATTCATGGTAATCGGACAGCTCGACATAGCCGACGTTTCCCGTTTCCAGGGCGCGGACGCGGGAGGCGAAGACCCGCCTGCTGTCGTCGTCCGCCAACATGGCGTGGGTTTTCTCCAGAGCGTCCCTGTTGTCGGAATAGTAGCCGGGAATGTGCATGGTGGCCATTCCGTGATTATGCGGGACGGGCATCATTATGTAAAAAGACCTGAATCCCTGGCTCAACATTCGTATCCCGCACCCGGAAAGGGGCAGGAACTCGTACTGCGGGTCAAAAAAAACGATGTCGGTGGCTATTTCGGCCGAAAGTTTTTCAAAGGGGAATACGGGAATTGAATGACTCCTGCCGTCTCCGGCGGTGCGTTCGTGGTTCTCCGGCATGCTTTCTTCGTGGAAAATGCAATATATCGCCTTGATATGGCCCAGAAGCGCCTCGGGGAAGGCTTCGTAATTCCTTCCATAGCAAACCAGCGAATTGTTTTGCGTCGTCGGGAAGCTCTGCGGCCGGTAAAGAGGCGTTCTCTTGATATCCTCGAAAAGCGTCATGGTGGTCCCCTGCGGTTCAGGAAAGAAGAAGCGCCGATTGAATGGCCGCACGGCGGAGTATCAAGTGTTTGCTTGTCCAGTCGAAAGCGTTCAAAAACGTTCGACTGCCCGTTTGATACTGCGCCAACTGGCGTCGCGTGGTCCCGGCTTTTCGATCCGGTCCGGCCGCAACCGCATGCCTTTCCCCTGTGTTTGGCGGCACGACGGGGAGTACGTTCACCAGAGCTAAAGCAAAAATCAACGGCAATGTCCAGATCGTGACGGGGTGCCGCCACTGCTTCGACACGACAGGGATGGTTTTTCATGCAGATTTGGCCGTGTCGCGGTTCGGGGCAACATTTTGTGGTTTATGAGTATGTTAAGTGAAACATAGTGCGCTATCTTTGCGGCGGAAGCATGGCGTATGGCATGCTATCTATTAGATGGCGGAGCGGATGAGTGTGGCGGCGATGGACCACATGGTCAAGCAGACCAGGGTGTCCAGCACCCGCCAGGTGAGTTCGCGCCGGAACAGGGGCGCAAGGAGCTGGCCGCCCAGGCTCAGGGCCAGGAACCATGCGGTGGAGGCGGCAAAGGCTCCCAGGCCGAACAGGGGCCGCTCCGGCCCGGGATATTGCCCCGAGATGGAGCCCATGAGGACCACGGTGTCGAGGTAGACATGGGGATTGAGCAGGGTCACGCCCAGGGTGAGCAGCAGGGTGCGGCGCAGGCTCATGCCCGTGTCGGAATCCGCCCGCAGAACCCCGCCCCGGACGGCCTGACGCAGGGCGCACAGGCCGTACCAGCCCAGAAAGGCCGCGCCGCCCCAGGCCGCCGCCGTGCCCAGGGCGGGACTGGCCGCCACCACGCCGCCCACCCCGGAGACGCCCAGGGCGATGAGCGCCCCGTCGCACAGGATGCACACAAGGGCCACGGCCATGTGGTGGTTGCGGCGCACCCCCTGGGTCAGGACAAAGGCGTTCTGCGCGCCGATGGCCACGATGAGCCCGCCGCCCATGGCGAATCCCTGAAAAAACGGTGACATGTGATATTCTCCAGCGTGTTTCAACCTCTTCTATGCGCAATCGGTGAGTAAGTGAAACTCATTGTTTTCATGATGCATTAGATTTGCTAATGTCAGCCCATGCTCGATTACAAACTTGTGGAGGCATTTGCCGTCGTGGCCGCCGAGGGCGGGTTCGAGAAGGCGGGCCGCTCGCTCGGCCTGACCCAGTCGGCCGTGTCCCAGCGCGTGAAGCTGTTGGAGGAGACCGCCGGGTGCGTGCTTCTGGTGCGCTCGTCGCCGCCGTGTCCCACCCCGGCCGGGCGCGAGGTGCTCAAACTCTATCGTCAGGTACGCCACCTGGAGGACGATCTGGCCGCCGGGCTGGGCATGGAGAGCCACGGGTTTTCCTCGCTGCCCGTGGGGGTCAATGCGGACAGCCTGGCCACCTGGTTCTTCCCGGCCGTGAACGACTTCCTTGACGCCGAGCCGGTGCTGCTCGATCTGCGCGTGGATGATCAGGCCCAGACCCACAGGCTGTTGCGTGACGGCGAGGTGCTCGGCTGCGTCAGCGACCGGCCAGACCCAATGCAGGGATGCGCGGTCCACTCGTTGGGCGAAATGAAATACAGATTGTATGGTACATCGGCATACAAAACGCAGTGGTTTCCCGACGGCGTGACCTTGGAGGCGGTGGAAGGAGCGCCCATGCTCATATTCAACCGCAAGGACGTCATGCACGCCACGTTGCTGGCGGGATGCCTGGGTGCTGAACCTGACGGGTACGCGGCCAGCTGGCTGCCGTCGTCCGAGCTGTTCGCCCCGACCATTGCCTCGGGCCGGGTGTGCGGCATGCTGCCTGATCAGCAGGCGGCCCCGTACAGGGAGCGCGGTGAGCTGGTGGACCTGCTGCCCGGGCATGCCTTCAGCGTGCGGCTGCACTGGCATTGCTGGAACCTGGAGTCCGGCGGGCTGGGCCGGTTCACGGCCGTCCTGGTGGCCGGAGCGCGGCGCGAGCTTGCGGGTGGGGCATGAGCCATTGCCCGCCGGGGTGGTATGGTGTACCTTGTCGCAAAACAAAACCGATCAATCGTGGGAGCTTGAATATGAAACGGATGCGCTGTGCCCTGAGTTGTCTTTCCCTGATGCTGGTCCTGTCCCTGGCCGGCGGTTGCAGCAAGGCGTATTATGCCACCATGGAAAAGGTGGGCTACGACAAGCGGGAAATCCTGGCGGACCGCGTCGAGAACGCGCGCGAATCCCAGCAGGACGCCAAGGAACAGTTTGCCGATGCCCTGGAGCGGTACAAGAGCGTGGTCGACTTCGACGGCGGCGAGCTTCAGGAGAAATATGACATCCTCAAGGGCGAGTATGACGACAGCGAGGCCATGGCCCAGAACGCATAGAGGCCGTGGAGGACGTGGCCGGGGCGCTCTTCGAGGAGTGGAACGCGGAGATCGGCCAGTACACCAGCGCCAGCCTGAAGCGGGACAGCCAGAAGAAGCTGAGCGCCACCAAGAGCCGCTACAACAAGCTCGTGGCGGCCATGAAGAAGGCGAGCCGCTCCATGGACCCGGTGCTGGCAGCCTTCAAGGATCAGGTGCTTTATCTCAAGCACAACCTCAACGCCAAGGCCATTGCCGCCCTCGAAGGGCAGTTGGGAACCATCCGCACGGACGTCAACGCCCTGATCAAGGAGATGGAAAAGTCCATCGCCGAGGCGGACGCCTTCATCAAGACCCTCGAATAGCGCCAGGATCAATAGCAGACTATATGAAGGGCTTCCGCACATGCGGAAGCCCTTTTTCGTGCCAAAAACCCCTCCCAAACACACTCACAAGAATA
>CAMYLL010000290.1 GCA_947259235.1 uncultured Pseudodesulfovibrio sp.
TTGCCAGACACCGACTTATAAGCGCCACGAACGACGGAGGCACGCATGAACCTGAAAGAGATCCACTACGGGATCGAGATCGAGACCGTAAAACGCACCCGGGAACAGATCGCCTGGGCCATCCACTCGGTGGTGGGCGGCACGGTCCGCCATGTCGGCATCCCCAGCAGCTATGACCCATGGGAGGTCGAGGACCTGCGCGGCCGCGTCTGGAAGGTGGTGGGGGACGCCTCCCTGACCAGCGTCCCGGCCCATCTGCGGGCCGAGGTGGTCAGCCCGGTGCTCGGCTACGACGACATCCCGCAACTGCAGGAGGTGGTCCGGGCCATCCGCCGCGCCGGAGGCAAGATCAACAGCCAGTGCGGCATTCACATCCATATCGACGCCGCGCCCTTCGACGGCAGACACCTGGGTAACCTGGCCAAGATCATCTACAAGCAGGAGCCGCTGATCCTCCACGCCCTCGGCATCAGCCGCGACCGTCTCAACCGCTACACCCGGCCGGTCAGCGACGAGCTGATCCAGCGCATCGAACAGCATCGCCCCCGCACCAAGGACCAGCTCAACCGCATCTGGTACGGCTACCACAACCGCCAGCCCCAGCACTACGACAACAGCCGCTACCACGGGGTCAACCTGCACAACGTCTGGTACCGGGGCACGGTGGAGTTCCGCTGGTTCGAGGCGACCCTCCACGCAGGGCGGATCAAGGCCTACCTGCAATTCTGCCTCGCCGTCGCCGCCAAGGCGCTCAATGGCCGGGCCGCCTCCAGCCGCAAGCGGGATTTCGATCCCCAGAGCGCCAAGTACGACTTCCGGGTCTTCCTGCTCCACCTCGGCCTGATCGGCGACGAGTTCAAGACCGCCCGCAAGCATCTGATGGCCAACATGCCGGGCGACGCCGCCTTCAAGAACGGACGGCCCAAACCGGAGGACGTCCTCCCGGACGAAACAACCACCACTCTCACCAACGAGGCCGGGCAAGTTCCCGGCCTCACTGTTTAAGGAGGTGCCCCATGAAGATTCTGATCCGCTCCACCACGTTGGACGGCGAACCGATCCCCGGTAGCGGGGAAACCATCCAGGCCGCTGACTGCCTTGAGGTGGTCGAGCTGATGCGCGGCCAGACGCCGTTCACCGCCAGCCGAGCGCCCCGGGATTACATGACCGAGGTGCTCTCCGGCATCGAAGGCGGGCCGACCCAGCCATTGCCGGAGGATGCCGCCGCTGCGGCCGCCGAGTTTCTCACCCGTCTGGCCCGGCACGGCCTGATCGAGTTTCTGTCCGACGACAAGGCCAGCGATCCCTGGCCGGACCGCTTCCTCGAAGCCCTGGAGACGGTACGGCTCTCCGGGCGCACCAACATGCTCGACCACCCGGAGGTGACCCGGCTGACCGCCGAGATGGGTTACCCGGAGGTGGCCGAGTGGCTGGCGGACCACCGGCGCGAATACGCGGCCTTCGTCCTCGAAGGAACGAGACCGCTCGGCAAGAACTTCGGCGGCAAGGAGGACCCGGCTCCATGTGCGGACAAGTAGGCATAATCTTCGGCCGCAAGCGCAGACGGCCCGACGAGCGGGATTACCTGCGCGAACTCTTCATCCGCATGCTGCTGCACAGCGAGGAACGCGGTCCGCACGCCTCCGGTCTGGCCTGGCTCAAGACCGACGGTAGCCACCGGATCTTCAAACGGCCGATGCGGGCGCACGAGCTGGTCTACGAAAAACCGTTCCAGGAGCTGCTCGGACAGGTCGACAACGAGACCACCGTTCTCATGGGGCATACCCGCTGGCGCACCCGGGGCAACGAGCTCAACAACCGCAACAACCATCCCATCCGGGCCGGGATCGTCATCGGCACCCACAATGGCACCATCTACAACGCCGATTATCTGTTCCGCCGCCTCGGGCTGCCGCGCTACGCCGAGGTGGACAGCGAGCTGATCTTCCGCCTGGCCGACCGTTTCGCACTCGAAGGCCCCATCGACCAGGAGGGGCTAAAGAAGGCGCTTGCCCTCTGTCGCGGTCAGATGAGCGCCGTGCTGGCCTCGCGGCTCGACCCCGGCACCATCACCGTGCTCAAGGGCAACAAGCCGCTCTGCCTGCTCATCCACCGCCAGCACCGGGTGGTGCTTTACGCCTCGGAGGCCGCCTTCATCGACTTTGCCGTGGACAACGAGAAGGGCTGGCGCGAGCTGGAAGTGCCGCCCATGACCATGCTCACCATCCGCCACGAGGATGTGCGGGCCATCGAAAACAGCGAATTCCGCTTCATACCCCAGGAGCGCAAAGGGACACTGCCCGAAGGAGTGAATGCATGAACATTGGAGACACCGCGAAGCTGAACACAAACCCGGAAGACGCTCCCGAGACCATCCTCCGGCTGTTCGTCTACGGTACCCTGAAACGGGGCTACTGGAACCATCAACGCTTCTGCGCCCAGGCCCGCAGCATCGAACCGGCCGTTGTCTGGGGCAGGCTCTACCATCTCAACGCCGGGTTCCCGGCCCTGGAAGTGCCGGAAGGGCTGATCCTGTCCCGGGGCACCGCCGATCCGTTGGCCGACGCCCGCAGACAACAGGAGATCGGCACGCCACGCTTCGGCCGCCCTACCGGTGACTGGGATCTGATCCATGGGGAATTGGTGACCTTCACCGACCCGCAACGCGACATGCCGCCCGTCGACCGGCTCGAAGGCTTCCGGCCGGGCGGGCATAGCATGTACCTGCGGGTGTTGGTGGCGGTGCTGTGCGGGCACACCTCGATTCCTGCCTGGACCTACTGGATGCCGTGCCCGCCTTACGCGGAAAGAGTCGCTAGCGGCCAGTGGTCCTCTGGGCATTCGTGGATTTGGAGGCCAGGTCATGGATTGCAGTAATCACAACGCCTGGGATCGGCGAACCGTAGCTCGGTGCGCTCGCGGGTCAAGCGATGCGAGCATTTGACGCAACCGTGCACCTCGGCTCGGGTCTCGCGGGTGGGCGCGCCGCAATCGGCGCAGGGTAGGCCGCCCACGCGCTCGACGAGCCAGAAGCCCGGCGCGCCGCAGGCCGGGCATGGCGACAGCAGTTTCTTCACCAGATCCTCGGCCGCGAGGCGGATCATTTCCATGCGCGTGGGATTGGCATGCGCGCGTGCATCCACCTCAAGAAACACGTGACCGGTTGCCGACTGCCGTGCCATGCAGGAGTAGGCTGTCTTGAGCGACGTCCAATCAGCAATTCCCTTGCGGATACGCGGATCGTCTTCGCCTTGCGGCCTGAGCACGAGATTGTGATTGGGGAAATCGACGGCGCGTGCAAATGTTTCCACTGCGGCCCAATCTTCCGCCAAACAGTGATCGCTTATCGCTTTGCCCTGCGCCACTCCGACGACCTCAAAACCGAATTGGTCGTTGACGTAAATCACACACTCAACGTTCCATGGAAACATCCCTATGAATGGGTCGACTCCAAATCTGCCCTCACTAGCAAGCCCATGTAGCAGGCCTGACAGCTCCATGCCGATGCGGGCCTTTTTGCGGGCTGCATCTAACTGTGAGCCGTAACGTGGTATATCACGAGTGAACGTGCCGAGATGATCGGTGTCAAAAGTATCGATCAATATAATCTGCCAGCCCATTTTTAGTTCAAGCACCGGAGTAATCACCCGCTCCTTGCCATGTTTTGTAAGCAAAGCTGCACGTTGAATTTCGCCTGAATACATACAACCTCCTATTACGATCTCCCCGCAAATAATCCAACTCAGCAAAAACAGATAGGGATATACCTTGTGTCCAGGATGC
>CAMYLL010000291.1 GCA_947259235.1 uncultured Pseudodesulfovibrio sp.
CCGGAACACATGAGTCAGCCGGCGAGGGAGAAGCGCACTTCGTGCTTGGCCGGGTCTATCTCAAGGTAATCCCTGAGATACGGAATGATGTCCGCCACACGCTCCAGTTCATGGCCGAGCCTGATCAGGCTGAACAGGGCGACCATGTTCTCGGGGTTCATCTTGATGGCTTCGACGAACAGGGAATATGCATTCTCCTTGTCGCCTTTTTCCATGCTGATGAGCGCGATTCCGGAAAGACTCTTGTCGGTCGGCTCAATCTTGTGAGCCTTTTCGTACATGAGCATGGCGTCTGCCAGGTTGCCCCGTTGTACGGCTACCGTAGCCAGACCCAGGTACGGATCTGGATGAATGCCATTGGAGCCGACGGCTTTCTTGTAATACTCTTCAGCCTTGTCGAGCTCTCCCATGAACAGGTAGCACTCACCGAGTTCCTTGTTGATTTCGTAATCCAGGTGTCCACTCATGACATTTCCCCTCCATTTCTCCTTTACCCGGCGGCCGGGTTGAAAAAGCTCCCATGGGCCACATCTGGCCCGCTCACATGAACAGCAAGAGGCGTGCCAAACACCAAAAAATGCCTAATATCCAGCCAGGACAGCTCTTTTGGCTGAAAGGTTCACTCTTTAAGTCACATTACCCATTGTTTTTATTTACTATTTACAAAACAAGGAAAAGATTTCCGGCAGACACGCCAACCTGAACAGTCGGAGACGTCACGGAAACGGCGGTCCATTACATATATAGATTACATATTGCCCACTCCCCCGTCCCTCGGGTTCAAGGAACCGTCACGAAACGTCATTGTAAAATTAATACCATAAAGAACAACTGGTTACACGTTTGGAACGCTAGTTGCTAATCTTCTCGCGAGATCGGCGGAAATATTTGCCCGCCACCGGGTAAACGTCGGGAAAACGCAGGAGGAGCAAGGCATGAGAGGTCTTTTCGGGAGTCACATCCAATTGACGGCAAAGGTCCTGGACCTGAGGCTGGAACGTCAAAATCTCGTCATGGGCAACATATCCAACGTCGATACGCCCGACTACAAGGCCCGCCGCCTCGAATTCGAAGGCAAGCTCCAGCAGGCTCTCAACAACGACGCTCGGGGCAAGATGACACGGACCCAGTCGAGCCACATGCCCGCAGTCTTCAGCGCCGACGGATTCCAGGGGGACGGCCTCAAGGAGTTCAAGGCGCGCCACGTCTACGGAGAAGACAGCGTGGACATGGACAAGGAGATGGCCATCATGAACAAAAACGGCATGATGTACAACGCCCTGGCAAGTGTAATCAAAAAGAATTTCGAAGGTCTGCAGAAGATCATCCAGGAAGGAGGCAAGTAAATGGACTTCATGACAGCACTCGACATCGGGGCGTCGGGGCTCAAGGCCCAGCGCGCCACCCTCAATGTCATATCCATGAACATGGCCAACATACGGACCACCAAGACCCTGGAAGGCGGCCCCTACCAGCGCAAGTCCGTTTCCTTCGAGTCCACCCCGGTCTACTCGCCCTTTGACCAGGCCATGGACAACCAGCTCAACCGGGAGCTGCACGGCGTCAAGGTTCTGGGCGTCACTGCTGACCAACGGCCCTTCAAGCAGGTCTACGAGCCGCATCACCCCGATGCCAACGACCAGGGCTACGTCTTCTACCCCGACATCAACGTGGTCGAGGAAATGACCAACATGATGAACGCCACCCGCGGATACGAAGCCAACGTTCAAACAATAGAAGCCGTCAAGCAGATGTTCGCCAAGGCACTGCGCATCGGCGGCGTATAATACACGAGGAGCAAAGCCATGGTCGTCAAGAGCATCGCCATCAACGCGTACCAGAACGCGATGGACCTGCGCCGCAAGTCGGTGGACTCCACCGTTTCCAAGAGCCTTCGCAAGGCTCCGGCCCCGACGGAGGAGTTCAGCAGCACGCTGAAGAATTCCCTGACCAAGGTCAACGACATGCAGGCGGAAAAAAAGATGATGATCGAGGACTTTGCCTCCGGAAAGAAGCAAAACGTCCACGAACTCATGATCACCATGCAAAAGGCCGGGTTGGCCATGTCCATGACCACTGCCGTTCGCAGCAAGGTCATGAGCGCCTACCAGGAACTGATGAAGATGCCGTTCTAACGGCAGAACACCAACGCGTCCGTACGGAAACAAAACATAATCTGCGGGAGATAAACGATGCCTCCGTTCATCAACGAATACTGGTCGAAATTCATCGGCTTCTGGTCGGACCGCACCGCGGCCCAGCGCATCCTGATCGGCGGCCTGGCCGTCTCCGTGGTCATCTCCTTCGCGCTGATGATCTTCTGGATGAACAAGCCCGACTACAAGGTTCTGATGACCAACCTCTACCCCGAGGACGCATCGCGGGTCGTGGGCATGCTCCAGGCTGCCAAGGAGCCCTACGTGCTCGACGACAACGGCAAGACCATCCTGGTCCCGGCCGACCGCGTGTACGAGCTGCGCCTGAAGGTGGCCGGCGAGGGCAACCTCCACGGCCAGGGCATCGGCTTTGAGATTTTCGACGAGGTCCAGATCGGCCAGACGGACTTCGTGCAGCACATCAACTACCAGCGCGCCCTGCAGGGCGACCTGTCGCGCACCATCACCGAATTCCCGCAGATCGAAAAGTCGCGCGTCCACCTGGTCATCCCGCAAAAAAGCCTGTTCATAGAGGATCAGATCCCGCCCTCCGCGTCGATCATCCTCCAGCTCAAGGACAACGGCAAGCTGGCCCCCAACGAGGTCCAGGGCATCGTCAACCTCGTGTCCATGGCCGTCGAAGGCCTGGACCCCAAGCACATCACCGTGACCGACATGAAGGGCCGCCCGCTCTACACCCCGGAAGACGACGCCGCCGGACTGGCTCTCTCCAACACCCAGCTCGAATACAAGGCCGGAATCGAGAACACCACGCAGCGCCGGATCATGGAACTGCTCGGCCCGGTTGTCGGCCCCGAGAAGGTCATCGCCCGCGTCAACGCGGACCTCGATTTCAGCCAGAAGACCATCCGCAAGGAAAGCTACGATCCCGACGGCGCGGTGGTCCGCTCCGAAACCCGCAGCGAGGAATCCACCGCCGGTGCGGCCTCCCTCGCAGGCGGCGAGCCCGATGCCAACTTCCGTGGCGACGGTTTCTCCGGCACGCGCACCACCCAGGACTCCACCCGCGAGTCGCGCACCACCAACTTCGAGATCAACAAGCAGGAAGAAAACATTATTGCCCCGGTTGGGGAGTTGAAACGGTTGAGCGTTGCGGTTATCGTGGACGGGACGTGGCAGACCAACCCGGACACCGGCGAGAACATCTATGTTCCCCGTTCGGCCGAGGAGCTTGACCGCATCAGGAATCTCATCGCCAGCGCAGTGGGCTTTGACAGCGTGCGCGGAGACGCCATCGAGGTGAGCAACATCTCCTTTGGCGAGCCTGCCCTGTCCGACGGCGACTCGCTTCCCGACCCCGGCGAGGACGCCGGCGGCCCCCTCTACCTGCGCCTACGCGGCTCCTCGAGCCCCGGAACCGGCCAGCACCGCGCGCCCGCGCTGCGCCGTTGGGCCGGTCTCGCGGCGGGCTGGAACCGCCGCGGGCTCGACGCCTTCGTCATCTTCGCCGACGACGAGCGCGGAGGTGGCCGAGGCGCTCTTCCAGAACCCAGTGCAGGTCATCGTGCACGGCAAACATCTGACCAGCGTGAGGACAGCTGATGGTTGACCTCGATCTGGCGACGATTCGCTCACATCGGCTGGCACTGGCCGAAGCCG
>CAMYLL010000292.1 GCA_947259235.1 uncultured Pseudodesulfovibrio sp.
GCCTTTTTTTTTTAATTCGCCGCCGGACAACGTCGCTAAGCAATGGACGGCAGATAAAACTTAAAGTGAAAGAAAAATACATTATATCGTCTACTTGGAGCTTTGTCTCATAATGTAAATTATGTAAACTTTTAACAAGTGAGGTGGAAAATTGGTGTGTCGTTTTTGTTGATTGGCAAAAACTCGCTTCCCTTTCCACGGATGAACCATCCGGGATCGATAACCCCGCCAAGAGGCCCATTGAGAGTTTTAATGGAGCCTGTTAAAGTTCCACATCCGAAAACAACGAAAACCCGCCCACCGGCCTGTGAGAATCATGAAACGACTTTTGATCACGTTTGCCGCTTGCGTCTGTCTGTTCCATGGACTGGCTATCAACTGCGAAGCCCAAGCCTCTGCCACGGATTCATACGAGAGATGGCTCGAAAAATATGGAGCGTGGGATCGGCTTGAAAATGAGTACTCCGCCGAATCCGACAAAGACACGCCCGAGATCATCCTGAAGCGCGCAGAGGTTTACCTGAACCTCAACTCACCTGAGAAAACCCTTGAAATCATCGAGATGACGCCTGCATTTGCAGACAACGCCACCGAGTCCGAACGGCTATGGCTCGGCGGCAAGGCGCAGCGCGCCCTCGGCGATCTGTCAAAAGCCGTCCTCTGGTTCAGCCAGTCGACCGCATATGCAATGGATAAAAAAACCCTTTCCAGCCGTTTCAAAAACGAACCAGGACTTGAGAATATTTGGATGGACGTCTGGCTCAAGCTCTTCTGGTCATATGACGCGAACATCTCCATTTCCAGAAGCACACAACTGGAAACACTCAAAAAAATTCAAGAAATTGGTCAACAAATGTGGGGAGGCAGTTATTGGACCACAGCTGGAGCCGCCCTTGCTTCCCGCGAGGATTCACAAGCGACTCAGCTCCCAGCCACTACCGCTCGGGCGGCCCAGCCTTTTGTCAGCCAAGCAGACACCGAACAGGTCGTCACGGCTTTAGCCTTTGTCTCATTGGAAAACTTTGAAGAAGCACGCCAATCGATTAGTAAAGTTGAAAAGGAACCTGTCCGAGATTTCTGGCTCATGGTCATTTCGTTCCTCGAAGCTGGCACACTGCCCACTGATCTTACTGTGTTTGAAAGCGGCAACTACCTTAAGGCCCAAGCCTTCTGGGAGGGCAATATGCTTGCGCCCTATTCGGTGTCCCGCTCCCAATGGCTGCTGGGCAACCCGGAATCCGGGCCGTGGACCAAGTTCCGCAACAACATCCTGTCCATGTCCCTGGGCGACGCAAACAGGGCCATCGACAACGAACTCGGCTCCCTGCTCATTTCCGAGCAGACAGCCGCTCTGCTCAACAGCTTCAAGCTCGCACTGGCCCTCTCTGACGGAGATTTTATTTCCTCCGCAACCTCTTGGAATAAAACCGACAAGAGGAGCCTGCCCCTGGCTCTCCAGTTGGCGGGCGCCCTACTCTTCAAGGAAAACTTGACCAATTTGCTCCCCAACAACCCGGCCGAGGCCTTCAAGGTACAGCCGATCATGGCCGCCCTGTGCGGCGCGGCGGGCTATGATCCCAACGCAGTGGACGAGGCCCCCTTCTGGATATCGGCGCCCAAGGACAGGATCACCACCCTTTCCGAACGGGACTGGCCCATGGACAAGCTGCTTCTGCTCGCGAACTGGCAGCAGGAGTTCTCGCGCAAGCCGTCAATCGAACTGGCCAAGCGCTCCGCCTTCCTCTTTGACGACACCGCCTTCGGGATCGAAAGCGTACTCTACCTGGCCGACCAGTCTGTGCGAGGCAACCAGCTCCAGTTGGGCGCGTTCTACCTGAACAACATTGATCCAGACACCCTCGCCCTGGGGCAGAAAATGAAATGGTACGATGTCAAACTCCGCCTTGAGCTTGAGTCCGGCCGCAATGAAACGGCTTTGGAAACCTTCGCCGTGATGGCATCGACCAAGGGAGAAATCCCGGTCATGACCCGTCTTCGCATGGCGCTCCTCTATCAGCAGAAACGCGACTTCGTGACCGCGCGCGAGCAACTCCTGACCCTCTGGGCCAACCGGGCCAACCTGACCACCACCCTCCAGGCCGAGACCCTCTTCTGGCTGGGAGAAGGCGAACAGGCCCTGCATGATACCGAAAAGGCCCTGGACTACTATCTCCGGCTCGCCTGGCAATACCCACAAGAGAACAGATGGGCATTGACCGCAATGTATCGGGCCTCGCTCATCTACGAAAGACAAGGCAAAGACGATACGGCCAAGCGCCTGCTTACCACAGTGGTCAAACGCGCCGACCGCAAGGAGCAGCGCGAAGCGGCCAAAGCCCGCATAGACGCCATCGACAAGAAGGTAGGCTCGAACAAATCAACCGAAGCAGCAGGATCAATGGCCTACCCTTTCTAAGGCTCTTGGCATGTAACAATAACGGCCCGCGGAACCTATGTTCCGCGGGCCTTTTTTGCCATATTGTCACACCCATCTCCCGACACCGAAGATACATCCTGAAACATATCTTGAACCGTCAACAGGCTCCGGTGACAAAGGCTTCCTTCCTGTGTCGATCAAGGTCACTGCCCCATGCTGGGCGTGAGGCTATTCCCGCTCTTTTCCGGCCATGACGTTTATGGCTCGTTCAGGGTTCTGCTCCACGGCGGACAAAATCCTGCCCACGGTAGCCACAGGAAGCCACTCGATGGTGCCGACACCGACATCATAGATTGCACCGACGACAACCACCTGGCCCTTCCCGACCATTTCCCGCACGGCTGGGCTCTGCATGAAAAGATCCTCGATGCCCTGCCATACATTCTCTTCAATGGCATGCCGGACAACTTCCGCACCACTGACGTCAGGGTGTAGCCGCATCGCACGTTCAACAGCCGGGATTATGGGGGCAACCAACGGCGGGATGTTGCGTTCAAGCTCGTGACCATGCCCTTGCACCGCGTCGGTAACGGCCTTCACCGCACCGCACTGGGTATGGCCGAGCACCACAAGAACCGGCGTATTGACATGGGCAAGCCCGTATTCGATCGAGCCGGCCTCGTCGGTCTTGACCACGTTGCCTGCAACACGAACAACGAAAATATCCATGATTCCGGCATCGAAAATGCGCTCTACCGGCACTCGTGAGTCCGAACAGGTTAGCACCGTCGCATAGGCATGTGCCCCCTGGTTCTCGCTCCCCGCCTGCTTCAGACGGGATATATCCGTATGCTCATGAAGGGATTTTCCTGTGGCAAAACGCGCGTTCCCATCTTTGAGCATTTGAACAACGGACTCGGGCGAAGGCTTTGACGTTTCCGAAGCCCCAAATGCCGTGCCGCACATACCAAATACGACGATAGCTACGCTGACGATCAACGCATCCATCTTCTTTGATTTCCATCTCCAGCGATCCATGCAAGCCTCCGTTGGTTGTTGATCACCTCACCACCCTGATCATAGCACCATCCCCGCACGGCGGCATTATAAATGAACGGCAACCGTTGCGTACAATCGAACAACCAACCGCCAAGCCTCCAACAAAGACTTTCCGCACGCTGATTTTGGAGCGAATCTCGTGAGCATGAACGACACAAGATACTATGTAGAGAATGAACGGTGCGGAGGGGAAAAAACAAGGAAAGGAACGCTGAGACTGTTAAGTAGAGGCTATCGACACAGGCAGCCAGCCTTTCGCGCCAAGGGGGATTTGCTGTGTCCTGTCACCAAAAAAGAGGAAGGGTTGCAGCTTGTTGGCTGCA
>CAMYLL010000293.1 GCA_947259235.1 uncultured Pseudodesulfovibrio sp.
CACTACTACGTACATGTCAAACCCAGGTAAGGTTCTTCGCGTTGCATCGAATTAAACCACACGCTCCGCTGCTTGTGCGGGCCCCCGTCAATTCCTTTGAGTTTTAGCCTTGCGGCCGTACTCCCCAGGCGGATAACTTATCGCGTTAGCTGCGGTACGCACGAACCGTAGTTCGCACACACCTAGTTATCATCGTTTACGGCGTGGACTACCGGGGTATCTAATCCCGTTTGCTCCCCACGCTGTCGCGCTTCAGCGTCAGTTCTTGGCCAGTGCGCCGCCTTCGCTTCTGGTGTTCCTCCCGATCTCAACGCATTCCACCACTCCACCGGGAATTCCACGCACCCCTCCAAGACTCTAGCTATGCAGTTTCACACGCACTCTCCTAGTTGAGCCAGGAGCTTTCACGCATGACTTGTCAAGCCGCCTACACGCCCTTTACGCCCAGTAATTCCGGATAACGCTCGGTCCCTACGTTTTACCGCGGCTGCTGGCACGTAGTTAGCCGGGACTTATTCCCCAGGTACCGTCCTTTCTCGTCCCTGGGAAAAGCGGTTTACGACCCGAAGGCCTTCTTCCCGCACGCGGCGTCGCTGCGTCAGGGTTTCCCCCATTGCGCAATATTCCCCACTGCTGCCTCCCGTAGGAGTCTGGGCCGTGTTTCAGTCCCAGTGTGGCTGATCATCCTCTCAGACCAGCTACTCATCGTTGCCTTGGTAGGCCATTACCCCACCAACAAGCTAATGAGACGCGGACTCATCCCAAAGCGGTAGCTTATAAATAGAGGCCACCTTTACCACATAAAGTTAAATATGCAGGGTATCCGGTATTAGCAGTCGTTTCCAACTGTTATCCCGATCTTTAGGGTAGATTATCCACGCGTTACTCACCCGTGCGCCGCTCTACTCACTCTCCGAAGAGAGCTTTCTCGCTCGACTTGCATGTGTTAAGCACGCCGCCAGCGTTCAATCTGAGCCAGGATCAAACTCTCCAGTTGATAAACTTGGAGAATGTGATCACTCATCTACTCGTTATTAAACGGGCTGTGATTTCGTGATCTTATTTGCTCAACTCGCTATTTAATTGTCAAAGACCATTTCTTCTCGCGTCTTAAAGAACGCCCTGCGCTAAGCAGGAAAGTACAGTCTAGATTTTCTCAGACCGCCCGTCAACCTTTTTTTTCGTTTTTTTCAGAACGACTTTTGAGGTCAACCATTCATTATCGCTTGAGAAAGAACAAGCCGCCGGGTCGCTCAGTCGGGCAGTCCCGTGCGGCGAAAGAGGTTCTAGGTGAAACCCACTCGGAGGTCAAGCGCTTTTTCTGAAAAATTGTGCGCTTTCTTTTGTCTTAATCACAACATGTTGTTTTTAAACACTATTTTTGAAAACAAATTTTGCCTCTTTTTGCCTTTAACTCATTGCACGGCATGTTCGGTTCACGTTCAGCCCATCTTCGCGCTCTGAAAACCCACTTTCCACCCTCAAAACACCTGGCTCGTGTCTATCGCCGCGGGGGCCTTGCGAGCATGCCCCTTTCCTTGCTGGCCACCAGTCGCCTGCAAAGCGGGTTGCTCTTAGATAGTATAGAGCGAAACCATACACCCCTGAAAAAAAGAAGGCCCGGCATATGCCGGGCCTTTCATACTCATCAACCACGCTCTTAGAAGTCGAGACTGTTGGGCGTCCTGGGGAATGGCATGACGTCGCGAATGTTGGCCACACCAGTCACCAGCATAAGCATACGCTCAAAGCCCATGCCGAAGCCCGCATGCGGGGCGGTGCCGTATCTGCGCGAATCGAGGTACCACCAGTAGTCCTCTTCACTCAGGCCCATCTCGCCCATGCGGGCCTGAAGCACGTCCATGCGCTCCTCGCGCTGGCTCCCGCCGATCAGCTCGCCGATACGCGGCACGAGGCAGTCCATGGCAGCCACGGTTCTGCCATCGTCGTTCATGCGCATGTAGAAAGGCTTGATGGTTTTCGGATAGTCATAGACATACACCGGCTTCTTGAACTGCTCCTCACACAGAAACCGTTCGTGTTCGGTTTGAAGATCCATGCCCCACTCCACCGGGAACTCGAATCCCTTCTTCGCCTTCTTGAGGATATCGATGGCCTCCGTATAGGGCAGGCGCTTGAAGGGTTCCTTGAGAATGTTCTCCAGGGTCGGCATGAGGGACTTGTCCACCCACTTGGCGAAGAGGTCCACATCGTCCGGGCAATGGTCCATGATATGGGTGATGAGGTACTTGATCATTTCCTCGGCCAGGTCCATGTCGTCGGCAAGGTCGGCAAAGGCCATCTCCGGCTCGATCATCCAGAACTCGGCCACATGCCGCGGCGTGTTGGAATTCTCCGCCCGGAAGGTTGGCCCGAAGGTGTAGACGTCGCCCAGGGACAGGGCGAACATCTCCACCGAGAGCTGGCCCGAGACTGTCAACTGGGCCGGCTTGCCGAAGAAATCCATGTCCGGCGGCTGGGTCGAGCCGTGCTCCAGGCTGGTGACTCGGAACATCTCGCCCGCACCTTCACAGTCGGACCCTGTGATGATCGGCGTATGGATGTAATAGAACTCCTTCTCGGCAAAGAACTTGTGGATGGCCTGCGCCAGCTCTGAGCGGATGCGGAAGATCGCACCGTACTTGTTGGTGCGCGGACGTAAATGGGCGATGCCCCGGAGAAACTCGTCGCTGTGACGTTTCTTCTGCAACGGGAACGTCTCCTGATCCGCCTCGCCGAGCACCTCAATGCTCCTGCCTCGGACCTCCCACTTCTGCCCCTTGCCGGGGGACTCCACCAGCTCGCCGGTGATGCTGACGGAAGCCCCTGTACCCACTCTGTCCAGCGCGGCTTCGATTTCCGGCGTATGGTCAATGACAGCCTGGATGTTCACCAGGCATGATCCGTCGTTGAGTTCCACAAAAGAAAATCCCTTGTTGTCGCGCTTGGTCCGCACCCAGCCCATGATGGTGATTTCATCCATGGGGCCGGTCGCGTTCAGCGCCGCTTTTATCTTTGTTCTTTTCATAAAAACATCCTTGAAGTTTTTTTACCCGTTTCTAGCTCGTTCACTTGAGATTGGCAACGGCCCCGACGGATCATTTCATCTATTGCCACCTGATGTCAGGTAAGCTATTAGAAACGCCCGAGCGACAACGACAATCATCCTATGAGGACTTGATGGGATTCTTTAGCAAACTGAAAAAAGTCTGGCAAAGCCCTGAAGATGCGGCCCAGCAGGCCCTTGACGAATACAAACGGGAACACGGCCTGGCAGCGGCGACCGATGCGGCTCCCCCTGCCCCGGCTCAACCCGACTCCGTCGAAATGGCTCGCCCGGTTGACAAAACCGAGGAAGCCGCCCCCCTCGACGCCGCAGCATCCACACCCAAAAGCCTGGACTGGCAGACCGACCTGACCCTGGCCCTGCGCCAGGCTGAACCCAAGCTCTCCCAGTGGCTGAATATCATCACCGAAGGCGTCGAGGAGAAAGGCGAACTGCTCAGAGAGCGGCTGGCGTTCTTTTTCCAGGCCCTCGGCACGCCAGATGACGAGGCGCAGGACTTCATCTCCCGCTTCGAATCCTGGCTCGACGAGATGGGCTATCAGGCCGTGGCCGAGTTTAAATCCGAGCTGCAATACCGGTTGGCCCTGGCTCTTGAGCTTGAAGACGAGGAAGACGAACGCGACCGGCTCTTCCTCAAGCTCTCCGACGGCATCTCCAAGACCCGCGACCAGATCACCAAGCGCATA
>CAMYLL010000294.1 GCA_947259235.1 uncultured Pseudodesulfovibrio sp.
GACCGGGACCGCCACCGATGACAGCGCACGGTTCTTCGCGGATTACAAGTACGTGGATTCCGACGGTCTGGCCCGGCAGGGCACGGCACGCCTGCCCCACGCCGCATGGCAGCGGCTACGCCCCGGTTCCCGGATCGAGGTGCTCTACACCCGCCAGAACCCGGGCCTCTCCCGCATACGCCACGAGATCGAGCCGCCCTTCCAGCTCTGGCTGCGGCGCATGCTTCACTAACCGGCCACCGAACCCGCCGACTCGCGGCAGAATCCGGCCATGGTATCGAGAAAGCATTGAAGCGGCGCCGAAACGCTCCCCTTGCGCCAGACAAGCATCAGCGCGGCCCGGGTATCGTCATCGTCAGCCGAGGGCGGCAACATTCGCACGCAACCGGGGAGAATTGCCCCCATGCGCTCGGGTACGAACCCGATGCCCATTCCCGCCGCGATCAGGGCGAGCTTGGTCTGATGCGTGCCCGCGTCCTGAACGATCCTGGGCATGACCCCGTGGCCGCGATAAACGGCAAGGGCCCGGTCGTACGCCTCGGGATAGCTCAAGCGTGAGAACATGATGAACGGCTCGCCGTCGATGTCGGGCCAGTCAAAGGAGCTGCGCGCGGCCAGGGGGTGATCCTCATGCACCGCCAGCAGATACCGGTCCACCATGAACGTCCGCATGTCGAGGAACGACGCGTCCGCCTGACAATGGTGGGCGAGGCCGACATCCAGCTCCCCCCGGCGCAGGGCCTGCGCCTGATCCGCTGATTCCATCTCGCGAATATCGAGCATGATGCCCGGGTGCGAACGGCGAAACGCCGTGATCGCCTTGGGAAAATCCGTCTGTATGCCGGAGTTGAGAAACCCCACCCGCAACCGGCCCACCACGCCGCGCGCCATGAGCCGCATCTGCTCCACGCCGTATTCCAGGGTATCCAGCGTGCCCCGGGCCACGCACAGAAAGGTCTGGCCCTCAGGGGTCAGGCTCACCCGGCGGTTGGACCGGTCGAACAGCGTCACCCCAAGCTCCGCCTCCAGCTTCATGATCTGCTGCGAGAGCGGCGGCTGGGCGATATGACACCGCTCCGCCGCCCGCGTGAAGTTCAGTTCCTCGGCCACGGCGATGAAATACCTGAGCTGCCTGAGTTCCATCTCTTTCTCCACGATATGAAAAACATATCACACATGGCGTTTATATATATTGGACATATAGCCAAGCCGAGTCCTACACCAGCATTGGAAGCGAAGCAACCGCACCCGCTCGCGAGACAGGAGTGCGCTGACGCCTCGGTGCTCAGGGAGCGGCGACCTCGCCCGGAACCGAACGGAACTCGGCCAGGACATCGAGGAACCGGCGCAGCAGGGGGGTCTCCCTGCGCCCCTTCCACAGGGCGGTGATCTCCCAGTTGGGCAGCTCGCCGTCGAGGGGACGAAAGACGACCCCCGACCGCCTGTCCGTGGCGCTTGAGGCGGGGACCAGGGCCGCCCCCATACCGGTGGAGACCAGGGCCACGGTGGACTGCTCGGTGTTCACCTCCTGCACCACCTCGGGCTCGAAGCCCGCCTTGTGAAAGGCGCCCATGAGAGAACGGTAGAGGGCGGGCTGGGCCAGGCGCTGGTTAAAGATCATGGGCACGCCCTTGAGCTGCGCGATATGGATTCGCTCCTGCGCGGCCAGGGCATGGTCGTCGGGCAAGGCCAGTACATAGGACTCACGGAGGAAGAGCATCTGCCTGAGCCCCTGAGTATCATGGCCGAAGACGCGAACCACGGCCACGTCGAGCCTGTCGGCCAGCAACAGGGACAGCTGCTCCGTGGTGGACCTGGCCGAGAAAGCGCCGGAATGCCCGGGGCAGGCTGCTCAGGGCCGAGGGACCGAAGAAGCCAACGCGCAGAGTGCCCTCCTCGCCCCGCGCCATGGACTGCACCCTGTCCACGGCCTGGCCCAGTCGGTCGAGGGTGTCGCGGACCTCCCGGAGGAACACCGCGCCCTCGGGAGTCAGGGCCACCCGCCGGCTGGTTCGCTCCAGGAGCTTGACGCCCAGCTCCTCCTCCAACCGGCGCACCTGCTGGGAGAGCGGCGGCTGGGCGATATGGCACCGCGTGGCGGCACGGCCAAAGTGCAACTCCTCGGCCACGGCAACAAAATAGCGAAGCTGTCTGATTTCCATGATCAAGACATATTAGATATCAATCGCTGTGTAAATATGTATTGGACATATCAATACACCATTCCTAGAGTCCAACCAGCAACACGGGAGCATGAGACATGCGGAATCAGCGGTACGAACAGGGGTGGAAGATGCTTGAGCGAATCGACGGGGACGCGGGAAAGCAGGTGACCGAGGCGCTGCGCGACGTAGCCCCGGACCTGGCCCGCTACGCCGTCGAGTTCCCCTTCGGCGACGTCTATTCGCGGCCCGGGCTGGGGCTCAGGGAGCGTGAGATCGCCACAGTGGCCGCCCTGACGGCGCTGGGCACGGCCACACCGCAGCTTGAAGTCCACATCCACGGGGCGCTCAATGTCGGCTGCTCACGGGAGGAGATCACCGAAGTGATCATCCAGATGGCCGTTTATGCGGGATTTCCGGCTGCCATCAACGGAGCGCTGGCGGCCAAGCGCGTCTTTGCGCAACGCGACGAAAGGACAAAGGAGTGACCATGAAAAGACAAGGCCTGATCATCACCATACTGGCGTGTGCTTTTGCGGCGGCACTGTTCGGGCTGGCCCGGACCGCTCCTGCCGGGGGCGGACAGGCGTGCTCCCCCGAAGCCCTGATCGAAATGGACGCTATGCGTGGCACGGTGGGCATCGCCATCGACGTGCGCAACACGGTCTATACGGCCATCCGCGATACGGGCTGCGTCTTCAGCACCGCCCCGTCCAGCGCCCCGGTTCTTCTGGCGCGGATTAAGGGAACCCCGGCCGTCATCGCCGTGGACAGGATGCGCCAGGTCTACGTGGGAACCGAGGAAGGCGAGATTGTCCGCATCGCTCCCAACGGCGGCCCCAGTGCGATCTATTCCCTGGGCGTACGTCCGGTCGGCATGGATATAGACCGCGACGGCACACTCTTCGCCGCCACCGAATCCGGAACGGTCATCAGGCTGGAGCAAGCGGCCTTCGCCCCCGCCCCCTGACCACGCTGCGGACATTTTAATCAACCCGGTCGCGGCAACGCGGCAGGCGCGCGTTTTTCACCACCGCCCAGGCTGTTCAAAAAGGTGCGGATGCACGACGCAAGAGCGGAACAAGGCCGACGCGTGGTCCGCCCACGCGAGGATTTGTCCCGTTCGCAGCAACGCGGCAGACGCGCGTTTTTCAACACCGCCCAGGCTGTTCAAAAGCGTGCGGATGCAAGGCGCAAGAGCGAGACAAGGCCGACGCGTGGTCCGCCACGCGAGGATTTGTCCCGGTCGCAGCAACGCAGCAGACGCGCGTTTTTCAACAGCCTGTCAGAGGGAGAGGTCGTGCACCTTGCCCGCCGGGGCAGAAGATGGCTTTGCGGATGACTTTGCGTCGGAAGTCGTGGCGTTGCCCGCGAAAATCCTGGGCTCGGCCTGTTTGACAAGCTTTTGGGCCTCGGAGTTGAGGGGATTGCGGTCCAGGGCGGCCTGAGCGTTGTTGTAGACCTCGCTCCATTCGCGCTTGCTCAGATGCAGTTTGGCCAGACGCAGGTAGAGGCCCTCGCTGGGTCCCAGTCGGCGCATGGCCTCCTTGACGGCCTCCATGGCCTTGCCCACTTCGTTCATGCCTT
>CAMYLL010000295.1 GCA_947259235.1 uncultured Pseudodesulfovibrio sp.
AGAATCTGATCGGCAATTCCACGGTCAGTGCGGATTACGTCCGCAGCCGTATCGGCTTCAAGTGGCAGATGTTCAAGCTCCTGCCGCCTGCTGACGACGCTGCCCATCAGGGACTGCGGGAGGAGATCAACGACCTGGGCGGCACGCTCTTTGGCGAGGTGGCCAAAGCGGCCACCGACACCTGGCATCGCTGCTTCGAGGGCAAGGACAAGGTGACACACAAGGCGCTGTCGCCCCTGCGTTCCATCCACGCCAAGTTGTCCGGGTTGAGCTTCGTGGAACCCCGCGTCATGCCCGTGGTGGATCTGCTGGACACCGCATTTGAACGCATGCCCCGGCGTGGATACATAGAGGGGAGTGCGCTGCTCCTGATACAGGGCGTGGTCTCGCTTCTGCGTGATCCCGCGACACTCGTAAGCCATGGACAGAAGATCCTGGAAGGCCAGGACGCATCCGACATCCTCATGGGGCTGCTCGCGCAGGGCATCCCGTGTGTTTCCGTGGAAGAAACGGTTGAACTGCCGTTCACCTGCGTTCCCGAGGCGGTCCATCATCATCGGATCGACAGCCAGGGGTTGTGGTGACGGCCATGAACACGACCCTGATCATGAAATCGCTGCCCCTGGTGGCGAGTGTCCTGGGCAGGAAGTATGGCGTCAAGGTGGAGATCGGTGCCAAGGGCGCGTTCACCGACGGCAAGACCATCTGCCTGCCCGTATTGCCCCTGGATTGTGACGACACCCTCATCGGTCTGGCCAGAGGCTACATCGACCATGAGGCAGCACATATCCGCGAGACACGTTTCGACTGGCTGAAGCTGGCCAACCTCACACCCCTTGAGATGCACATCTGGAACACCTTCGAGGATTGGCGGGTGGAGAATGCCCTGGCTCGGCTGTTTCCCGGCTGTCGCCAGAACTTCATATGGCTCATCCAGCATCTGTTCGGCAACGACACCGAGCAGGCGACCGATCCGGCCATTTCGATCCTCAACTGGCTGCTGCTTTCGGTCAGGGCCTGGGATGTCCCAAGCCTTGGCCCCCAGCGCGATGCCTTGGGCCAGGTGGTGGAGCACCACTATCCCGGACTCATTGCCAGGTTGAACTTCATACTGCGCAAAGTCCGCTCCTATTGCGTATCCACTCAGGAGTGCATCCTCTATGCGCGGGAAGTCTCATCTGTGCTCAAAGATGTGACTCGGAGCAATTCCCCGTCTCAGCCCCGGCAAAACAAGGGAGAGAAGAGTGGAGAAACGGCAGAAATGGAGCCTCCTGGGCTACACCCTTCGGATGGGGTTTCGGATGAATCCAGCCAAGCCCTGGAACGTATTCTGGTTGCCCAGCCAAACGATCTGCCCAAGGGCATGGGTGAGGTGCTGGCTGATGTCCTGGAACGGCAGAAGCCGTCCGATTGCGCCCGGTACTTGACCGTGGCCCGACTCGGACAGCGGGAGGCCAAGAAGATGTCTGCTGAGGACATTGAGGAGGCTGCCAGGGCGTCCACAGGATTGCGTACCCGGCTGCACGGGTTGGTGCAGACCACTGTGCTCACTCGGTGCCGGATTGGTCGCCACGGGCGGCTTGATCCGAATCGGTTGCATCGGCTGGCTACGGCTGACCCTCGGATGTTCCGGAAAGAGGGAGAGCGGCAGGGCATCGATACTGTCGTGCATATCCTGCTGGACTGCTCGGGCTCCATGCGCAGGCGCATGCCTCTGGCCATCCAGGCATGTCACGCCGTGGTCTCGGCTCTGGACGCAGTGCAGGGCATGAACGTGGCCGTGACAGCCTTTCCGGCAGGAGATCCTGCGGATGGGTATGGTACTCCCGGATGTCCCACGGTGCGCCCACTGCTCAGGCATGGGGAGCGCATGCATACCCGGTTGGTCATGAGCGCCACGGGCTGCACGCCCATGGGCGAGGCATTGCTCTGGGTGTTGCAGGAGATGCTTCCCCTGACTCAGGAGCGCAAGATCATCCTGATCCTGACAGACGGCGATCCCGATCACCCCCCCATCACCCTTGAGGCCATCGAGAGCGGCCAGCGTCTCGGTTTCGAGATCTACGGCCTGGGCATTAACGCCGAGGCCATCACCAAACTGCTTCCCCATCACAGCCGGGTTGTCCGCGAGCTGCCTGAACTGGCCCCGGCCATGTTCGGTCTGCTCCAGGGCGCTCTGCTCGGCAGATAACCGTCAATCACGAGGCACACATGAGTGAGGAGACTCTCCGTTGCCCGAGCTGCGCAAGCTCGGAGCACGTCGTATTGGTCAACACCACCCAGAAAATCGGAACCGCAGTCGGTGGCATCGCTGGCGGCGCAGTCGGATACGCCGGAGCGTCGTCAGGCGCTGCCACAGGAGCCGTCATCGGCTCGGTCGTCCCGGTCGTTGGGACCGGTATCGGCATCGTGGCTGGCGGTCTGGCCGGTGCCCTGACCGGGTTCTTTGCCGGGGCCGCAGTCGGCAACCAGATAGGCGAGCACGTGGATAAAAACGTCATTGGCCATTACCGCTGCAACCGCTGCGGCCATCATTTTGAAATCTGAAACAAAGGAGGACAGTATGAGAGGCATCCTGACATTCCTCGGCGGCCTTGTTGTCGGCATCCTGGCCGTCACGGGCGTTAACGCCGTGACCGAGGAGAAACGTCGCTATCCTTGCGACCACCCCGAAGAGGCCCTCGATGACGTGGAATGCGTTGGCGAGGACGTAGACGAGGACGAAGGCAAAGAAGACCGTGGCCATGACGACAGGGGAGGGCTGATCGTCCGGTAGAAACAAAGAGGGCCGCTGGCGGATGCTGGCGGCTCTCTTGGAAAGCTGTCTTTTTTTTCTAAAAGGCGTCTTTGATTGACTCGCGGTACTGCTCAACATCCTTCGCGGTCACAGGCAGGGCTTGAACCTTGCCATCGACTTCGATGACGATCGGGGTGTTCGTTTGCAGCGCTTTTTCCCTGGCTCTCAGGGCTGCCCGCTTCATGGCCTTGTCAATCATTTCCCGAAGCGTCTTGTCGTCCATCACTTGCCTCCAGACTCAACCAGCACCGGTTGTGATCCCATATTATCGTACAAATACCAACGGTCCACAAGCGGTTTGTATTGCTTGTGGAAGTTAGCGATTCCCTTGTGAAACCGACGGCGTACCACATCGTCCGGGATGCCGTGCCCACCCTGCGAAACACGATATGCAACACGATCCAATGCGGCTTCTTCAGTTTTCAACATGAGAAAAATCAGGTGTACTTCATACCCCACTTCTCGCCAGGCCGGGATTCTCCGAGCATACCCTTGGCCAGAGAGTGTCGTCTCCATGGAGAATGAGCGCCCTTCAGCGACATACTTGTCGATTTGACGCAGCATGAGCTTGCCAGCCTGAATCGCTTCGTTCTGCGGTGAAAATGGCGATAGGCCATCAGCAATCAAATCCGCATTGACAAACAAGGGGCAATCGTATGCGACCGGCAGGAATTCCTGGGCAAACGTAGTCTTGCCAGCTCCATTCGGGCCTGCCACAATTATGATTCTTTTCTGTTCAGCCATACATTTACTCTTACGGCACGCGCAGAAAAAAAGCAAAGCAATTACCGAGTATTGTCGATCTGCACGTTAAGGGGAATTGCCATATTTCTTGTCGGCACGGCGTTCCTTGAACTTGTGGTCCTTGATGTGGCTACCATGATACTCGCAAAACTAGACTCTTTTCTTCAAGGGAACCAACTTGCCCTGCTCATCATCCTTCATTGCAT
>CAMYLL010000296.1 GCA_947259235.1 uncultured Pseudodesulfovibrio sp.
TCAGATAGTCGATGACCCCGGTCGTCAGGGCAACGGCCCCCTGACCGTCGGCCCGCAGGCCCGGCGCTTTGATTTCCAGATCCCTGTTCCGAATCACGCCGTCCGCGATGGTGCCCGTACCGGTGATGGAGCCGAAACGGGTCGTATCGGACTTGTCGGATTCCACCGTACCGTCCTTTCGATCCCGGCTGGCGTGCGTGGTCTTCGCCATTCCCAGCAGATCGACGCCCGGAAAGACGCCGTCGGCAAGGGTCATTCCGGTCTTGCCGTTCATGCTGGCGAGCATGGCATCGAGCCGTTCGCCCTGGCAGGTGACCGCACCGTTGAAAGAAAGCAACCCCTTGTACTCCTCCGACCCGAGGGCGTCGCGGGAAAGCCCGGCCACGTCCACGCGCTCCAGCCCGATGATGCAGTCTGTACTTGGTTGCGCGCCCTGGGCGTTGATGGTCGCCCCGGCGGACAGTTTGCCCCCGTAGAGGGCGGCTGTCACCGGCGTGATGCGGACCACTCCGTGCTGCGCCTTGAGCGCGACCGTGACCTTCTCAAGCCGGATTCCATGCACGCGCAACGAATCCAGCACTGCCTCGAAGTCCAGGCTGAGGGACCGCAGGGTGTCGATGTCGAGGATTCGGGGGCTGACTGGCGCACCGGTAGTACCGGAGCTGGTTGATGCCGACTCGGGCGGCAGGTAGCGGTCCAGGTCCAGAGTGCCAATCTGCAGTCTGATGGTACCGGTTGGTGCACTCTCGGTCTCACGGTGGGACAGGGAGCCGGAAACGGACGTGTCGTCCACAGTGGCGTGCATGTCCTTGATCTCGAAACCGTCGCCATCCAGCACGATCCGGGCCGTGCCGCCCACACGGGTCAGAGCCGCCGCATCGGCTGTTTCCGGCTGGTCAATCCCCAGCGCGGCCAGCGTCTCCCGGCCGTTGAACTGGTCCAGGGTCACTGTGGCAGAAATCCTGCGTGGCTCATCAAATCCGGAAAGGCCACCATCCACATGGGCGGTGGCTCCGTAAGCCGTCACCGTCATGGCGTCGACCTTGAGATTCTCCTTGTGCAAATCCAGGGAAACCCCCTGGGCCTTCGCCTCCGCCGCCACGCTCCCGCCGGGCACGTCAGCGCCCTTGGCGGACGCAGTCAGGTCAAGACCTGCGAGGGCTATCTGCCCCGAGTCGAGCTTCAGAGTCACATCCGAGCTCGCCCGGAGTTGACCATCAAGTGCGGGCGCTGTCCCACGGAACGCGCAGCCAGCCTTCACGGGGAACGCCTTGGCGCTGCCGATGGCCCCGGTGGTCAGATTGCAATCGGTCAAGGCCAGCGAGGTTCCGCTCATGCGATCGTTCCAGGTCAGGGTCGACTCCGCAAGGCTCACCCCCGCGATCTCAAGGACAAACGCCTCGTCATCCTTGGCCTCTGCGTGGTTCTTCTTGTCGCCGGGAAAATCTGTCGTCGCTGATTGTATCAAGTCATTCCAGTTGGTCTTGCCTTCCTCGTCGCGCTCAAGCGCCAGGCTGACCCCGGAAAGATCGAGATGCCCGAAGCGGACGCTGCCGGACAAGAGCGGAAGAATGCGCACTTCAAGCCGCGCCTCCCTGGCCACTAGCATCGGCTCGTCGGCAAAGCCGGGCGCGTTGCTCAGGGAGACGTCGTTCATGCGCACGCCCAGACGGGGGAAAACCGTCAGACCGATTTCGCCGCCAAAGGTGAGTTCCCGACCGGTCTGTTTTTTCACCAGCCGTGAAACAAAACCCTTGTAATTGTTGATGTCGAAGGTGGAAATAAAAATCCCCAGGGCAAGGATGATAACCGCCACGCAAACGCCTGCACCGATCATGCTCAGTCTCACAGCCTTGTTCATTGCCGGGTCCTCACGCGGATTTCAAAGTGGGATCATCGCCTCAGGAGGTTTCGGATGGCGACGAGCTCATCATGGACTTCGCGGAGGAAGCCGCCCTGCTCGCGGCTTCGCAACTTGCGCTTCGCCCCGTCGATAATCAGTTTCTCGTCATACAGCAGTCGCTTGATCTCGCGGATGATTTCCAGATGCTCTTCAGTATACAGCCGCTGGCCGCTCTCGGTGCGGATGGGCTCGATCTCCTCGAACTCCCCTTCCCAAAAACGGAGCACGTAGGTTTTGACGCCTATCTCGCTGGCGGCCTGACCTATCTTGTACCGTTTGAATTCCTGCAAATCACCCATCCTTTGAACTTAGCAAATAGCCACAATACCTTCAACAGCTTTGCGTCCGTATCACACCGATGGAACACCCGCCCCCAGGACGCAACAAGGCCCCGGTCCTCAAGACGAGGACCGGGGCCAAAAGGTCGAATGACGGGGATTAGAACCTGACTGGAAGCGACGAGGTCAGCGCCTCGAGCACCTTGGCGTGTTCCTTGTCCACCTGCTTGTCCTTGAGGGTCTTGGACGGATGCCTGTAGGTCAGGCGGAAGGAGAGATTACGCTCTTCCTTCCCTTCCGGCTGGTCTTCGGGAATAAACTCCGCAACCAGCTGGACGGATTCCAGGATGTCCACCCCTGCGTCCACGATGGCTTGACGGATGGCCTGGGCCTTGAGCGTGACGGGACCGATGACGGTGACATCGCGGCGGCTGGGCGGGAAGACAGGCAGCGGAGCAAAGCTGATCTTGTGGGCCGAGACGAGCCCGCGCAGGGTATCGAGGTCCAGCTCTGCGAGCCAGACGTCCTTGCGGGCGTGATAGTAGTCGGCCATTTCCTCGCGGACCTTGCCCATGAATCCCACGGAACTGTCGGCCACGCGCACTTCGACGCAGGGATTGAGGTACGGATGCTCGGCAATCAGTTTGAAATCGGGGGACGAGAGCTTGAGGTGCGTCTCCACGAGATGCTCGACATGCCCCTTGAGGTCCAGATAGTCGGCCTCGGCGGACTGCCAGGGCCACTCGGCCGCATGGCGCGAGCCATAGAGCAATATGCCGAGCCGGGAATGTTCGCGGGTTTCGGTGTCGCTTTCGGCATCGGCCACGAATCGCTTGGCCACCTCGAATATGCGGATGTGGTTGTTGCCCTTGGCGAGATTGAGCTTGAGCGTATTGAGCAGACCGGGCGCCAGATCGGTGCGCATGACGTTCTGGTCTTCGCTCAGGGGGTTGGCGATGGCGACGCGTCCCTCGGCGGGCAGGCCGAGACGGTCAAGGTCCTCATCGCCCACAAAACTGTAGTTGATGGCTTCGTTGAGTCCCACGCCCGCGCCCCAGGCCTTGATGCGCCCGATGAAGGCGTACTCGGTCTCGGCGGTCATGGTTCCGTCCAGGGACTTGGCCACGCGGGGCAGCACGGCCGGGATGCGGTCCAGGCCATAGACCCGGCCCACTTCCTCGTAAAGGTCCACCTCGCGCTCAAGGTCGAGCCTGTGTGAGGGGGACGACACGATCCACTTGGCTGCGTCCGTATCGTCCACCGCGCACCCTTCCAGGGTGAACACCTTCTTGGCGAAATCAGGCTCCAGGTCGAGGCCGAGCAGCCGCATGCAGCGGTCGTGACGATAGCTGTGAACGCGGTCCTGCCATGGCCTGGGCTCGGCACTGGCCACCCCGGTGACCACGGAGCCGCCGGAAGTCTCGGCCATGAGCTGGGCGGCGCGGTCGATGCAAAAACGGTTCATGACCTGATCGACGCCGCGCTCGAAGCGGTAGGAGGCATCGGACGGCAGCGCCAGCCGTCTGGCGGTCTTGCGGATGGTTCCCGGGCGGAAAATGGCGGCC
>CAMYLL010000297.1 GCA_947259235.1 uncultured Pseudodesulfovibrio sp.
TCAGCGGGATGATCCGGGCCACCCGGTCGCGCACGGTTCCCATCAGCTCGGAGCCGGTTTCCGCCGGGGTGTCCTCGTCGTCGCCCGCGGGATGAAAGGGAACCACGGCCATGATCCGTGCGCCCAGCGCGGCCATCTCGGTGGCGATCTGTTCCACGTGGCCCGCGTTGAACCCGGCATAGACCGTGGTGTTGATCTTGACCGTCAGCCCTGCCGCCACAAAGGCGGAAACCGCCTGCCGCTGCTCCTCCACCAGCAGCCGGGCGGCCTGGGACAGCGGCACGGTCTTGGTGGAGGGGCGAATCCAGGCGTAGAGCTTCTCGGCCACCTCGGGATACACGGCGTCGACCAGCACGGTGACATGCGACAGGCCGATGGCGGCCAGGTCCTCGGCCACATGCGCCCCGCCGATGCCGACGGTTGTCAGGCACAGGGCCATGTCGGGATACTTGTCGCGCACGAGGCGCAGGGTGCGCAGGGTCGGCCCGGGCACGGCCAGCGGATCGCCGGGGCCGGTGATGCCCACGATGTCGACCCTGGTTCCGGCCTCGATGACCCGGTCGAGCATGGACAGTCCCTCTTCGGGCGTCATGGCGGGGCCCGGCGGGGAGACGGGGGAAAACCGAATACGGCTGTTGGCCCGGGAGGCAACGGGCAGATGCAGCCGACCGGCGGTCCTGCTTGAGGCAATGCCGAAGCAGGGGTGGGAAAGATTCGGGTTATCGGTGGTCGCCATATCGGTCCGCCTTCGAGGTTTTCGATTGCCCCGCGGCGGGGGGAGTGACTCCCCGCCGCGGGTATTTCGCGTGTGTGCTAGAGAACGAGTTCGAAGGTCTGTTCGTCGTCGTCGCGGTCCTTGCGGTCGAGGAACAGGTCGAGCATCTTTTCCAGAAGCCTGAGCCCGCCCTTGTAGCCGACCGTGGGGAAGTACTGGTGGCCCTGGCGATCCAGGATGGGGAAGCCCCAGCGCAGCAGCGGGATGTCTTCGTCACGGGCGATGTACTTGCCGTAGGTGTTGCCCATGAGCAGGTCCACGGGCTCGTTCTTGATCCACTGATGCATCAGGAACATGTCGCCCTTGGCCTTGACCTTGACCTCGAAGGGCTTGCCGGCACAGATCTCCCTGATGCGCGCCTCGAACTTCTTGCCCGGCGTGCCGGTGACGACATAGACGGGCTGCATGTCCAGGCTGACCAGGAACTCGCACATGGAGATGAGCTGGTCCGGGTCGCCCCACAGGGCCACGCGCTTGCCGTAGAAGTACTGGTGCATGTCGGAGATGAGGTCCACCAGCTGGCCGCGCTCGACAGCCACCGCGTCGGGCACGGTCACGCCGGCCACGGTGCGCAGGACGTCGATGAAGCGGTCGGTGGCGGCCAGGCCAAAGGGCATGTCCAGCACTGTGCAGGGAACCTTGCACTTGGCGTCGAGCCAGCGGGCCGCGTCGGCCGAGCACCACTCGCCCATGGCCAGCGTGCCGATGGCGTCGCCGCTGGCCTTGAGCTCCTTGATGGTCACGCCGCCGTCGGGGAACATCGTGTATTCGCCGGTCAGGGGAGCATCGAGGACGCCGGAGGTGTCGGGGAACATGGTCACGGACACGCCGACCAGTGCGGCCAGCCGCTTGATCTCGGCCATGTCTGCCGGTTCGACCCAGCCGGGGATGATGTTCACCTTGCCGTTCTTCTTGCCCGAGGGCTCGGCCAGCTGGGCCATGGCCTTGACCATGTTGGAGAAGCCGGTCACGTGGGAGCCGACGTAGCTTGGCGTGGGCGCGCCGATCAGGGTGCACCCTTCAGGGACCTTGCCTTCCTTTTTGGCCTTGTCGAAGATCTGCTTGAGATCGTCGCCGATGGTCTCGGAGAGGCAGGTGGTGTGCACGGCGATGACCTCGGGCTCATAGACCGTGAATATGTTATTGATGGCCTGCAGCAGGTTGGCCTGGCCGCCGAACACGGATGCGCCTTCGGTGAAGGAGCTGGTGGCAGCGGAGATGGGCTCCTTGTAGTGCCGGGTCAGGGCTGAGCGGTGGTAGGCGCAGCAGCCCTGGGAACCGTGGCTGTGCGGCAGGCAGCCGTGAATGCCAAGCGCCGCGTACATGGCGCCGATGGGCTGGCAGGTCTTCGCCGGGTTGATGGTCAGGGCCTTGCGATCCGCGACGTCCTTGGATGTATGTCTGAGTAGCATGTCTTGATTCTCCCTCTTATTCCCAAACGAACGTTGCGGTCAGCTCGGGGTTTTCCTGCCAGGGGGCCTTCATGTAGCTCCAGACCTTGCTGCTCACGAGGCGGTCGATTTCCTTGTAGAAATTGATTGCACCCTTGAACCCGGCATAGGGGCCGCCGGAGTCGTAGCTGTGGAGCTGCTTCATGGGCACGCCCAGCTTCTGGATGGAGAACTTTTCCTTGATTCCGGCACAGAAGATGTCCGGCTTGAGGAGCTCCACCAGCTTTTCGGCCTCGTACTGGTTGAGGTCGTCGATGATGATCGACCCCTTATCCATATCCTTGTTCATTCCATCGTAATGCTTGAACTTGTATCCGGCCTTTTCCAGGGCCTCGATCTCCTCGGGCGTCTTGCGGGCCTTGTAGAGCTTGTCGTCGGCCGTGACCTCGATCTCCTCGATGTTGCGGGAGTCGGCGTCCACGGTCAGGTTCGGGAGCACCTCGCGGCCTTCATAGTCGTCGCGGTGGCCGAACTCGTACCCTGCGGACAAGGTCTTCATGCCCATTTCCATGAACAGCTCGCTGTAGTGATGGGCGCGGGAGCCGCCGACAAAGAGCATGGCGGTCTTGCCTGTGGTGCGGGTCTTGACGTCCGCGGCCACGGCTTCCACCTCGGGCATTTCCTCGGCGATGACCGCCTCGATCCTGTCCATGAGCTTCTTGTCGCCGAAGTACTGGCCTATCTTGCGCAGGGACTTGGCCGTGGCCTCGGCGCCGATGAAGTTCACCTTGATCCACGGGATGCCGTACTTGGTCTCAAGCATGTCAGCCACGTAGTTGATGGACCGGTGGCACATGACCGCGCTCAGGTCCGCGTGCTGGGCGGTGGCGAACTGTTCGTAGCTCGAGTTGCCGGAGAAGGTGGCGATGTTGGTGATGCCGCACTTCTTGAAGATGCGGTCGATCTCGAAGCCGTCGCCGCCGATGTTGTATTCGCCCAGAAGGTTGATCTTGTACTCGCCCTCGGGCGCGGTCTCGTTCTCGCCCACGAGGTGGGTGAAGACCTGGTTGTTGGCGATATGATGCCCGGCCGACTGGGAAACGCCCTTGTACCCCTCGCAGGAGAAGGCGAAGACGTTACAGTCGCCGAACTTTTCCTTCATCTTCCTGGCCACGGCGTGGATGTCGTCGCCGATAAGGCCCACGGGACAGGTGGCGAAAATCGCGATACCCTTGGGATGGAAGAGGTCGTAGGCTTCCTGGATGGCCGCAGCCAGCTTCTTCTCACCGCCGAAGATGATGTCCTGGTCCTGCATGTCCGTGGAAAAGCAGTAGGGCATGTAGTTTTCGCCGGTCTCGCCCGCGTCCGTCTGGTTGCGGCGGGTGAGCCAGGAGTAGAATCCGCAGCCGATAGGGCCGTGGGTGATATTCACTATGTCGCGGGTGGGGCCCATGATGACGCCCTTGCAACCCGCGTAAGTACAGCCGCGCATGGTGATGATGCCGGGGATGGTCCGCACGTTGGCCACGATCTCGGGAGCGGGTTCGCTCTCCTGGGCCTCGTTGATCATTATCTG
>CAMYLL010000298.1 GCA_947259235.1 uncultured Pseudodesulfovibrio sp.
AGGACGTTGCAGTTCATCCCCGCCAGTTGCCTGACCGTTTTCTTCAGCCGGACGATGGCGTCGCTCTGGCCCACCAGGGGGAAATCGCGCTTGCCTTCGGTCAGCACCTGACGCAGGCGGATCACCTCTGCCGAAAGGGCGCGCCGCTCAAGGGCATTGCGCGCCTGGAGCCGCAGCTCGTCGAGGTTGAAGGGCTTGGCTATGTATGAGTGCGCACCTTTTTGCATGGCAACCACGGCCGTGGCCACGGTGGCGTGTCCGGTAATGACGATGACCTCGGTATAGGGGGACATCTCCTTGGCCCGCTCAAGTATGCTGAGGCCGTCCATGCCGCGCAGCATGAGGTCTGTGAGGATGAGCTCGAACTCGGTCCTGCCCAGCTCGCGCAGGGCCTTCTCTCCGCTTTCCACCGCCGTGACGGTGTAGCCTTCCTGTGTCAGGACGTGAGTCAGGTTTTCCCTGGCGATGACCTCGTCGTCGATGACGAGAATCCGGGCGGAGGTCATGCCGCCTCCTTGGCAAGGGGAAGCGTGATGAAGAAAGTGGTTCCTCGGCCCGGAGTGCTTTCTATGCGGATGTTACCCCGGTGTTTCTCCACGATGCCGTAGACGATGTAGAGGCCCAGGCCGGTCCCCGCGCCCACTTTCTTGGTGGAGAAGAAGGGGTCGAAGACCCGTTCAAGAGTGGCTGTGTCCATGCCTGTTCCTGTGTCTGCGACCTCGATGAGGGCGTTGTCCTCGTCGGCCGTGGCGCTGATGCGGATGGTGCCGGATTTCGGCTCTATGGCCTGGACCGCGTTGATCACCAGGTTGATGAACGCCTCCTGCATCTTGTGCGGGTCGGCGTGGATGACGATGTCGCCGGGAGTGTCCGTCGAGATGGTTATGTTTGCCGGAACCTGGCTGGAGACGAGGCGGATCGAGGAGCGGACCACACTGTCGAGAGGAAAGGCCACCGGAGCGTATTCGCGCTCGCGTGAGAATTCGAGCAGACCCTTGACGATGTCGCGGGCGCGCAGGGTTTCCTGATCGATGTTATGCAGCATGCGGTTGTCGAACTCGTCGCGGTTCGCATCCTTTTCCATGAGTATCTGGCAGGAGGTGGATATGTTGTTGAGCGGATTGTTGAGCTGATGGGCGATGCCGGAGGCGAGGGTTCCGATGGAGGAGAGCTTTTGCGCCTGGACGAGTTGGTCCTGGCGGTTGACCAATTGGCTGACCATTGAATTCAGGGCCACGAAGACCTGTTGGATCTCGTCGTGGGCGTTGCGGATTGTCAGGGGGGCGAAGGTTCCGTCCGCGATGCTCCGAGTGGCCTCCTGAACCTGCCGCAGAGGCTTGAGAATACTTGAGACAACAAAGACCACCAGCACGAAGATGACCGTTGCCACGGCCGCCATGGAGAGAATGAGCGTGGTGCGCAGCTTGTCGTTGATGGACAGGATGCTTGCCCGCTCGTACCGGGCGATGGCGCGGGAGTTCTCCACTAGCGCCTGGCCCACTTCGCGCAGCAGGCTGGTTGCCGTGGATGGAGGGGATTGAATCTCGCCGGGCGGGGTCTCGTGGGCAATGGCGTCGAGCATGGCGCGGTAACGGCTCAGATCGTCCTGGAGGGCCACGCCGCGGCGCTTGATGTCAGAATGCTGGATTTCCGGCGTCAGGGATTGGAGCAGGCCGTCGGCCTGGTCGAGATAGGCTATGCCCTGGCGGAAAAGCGCGGAATCGCGGTAGAGGAAGTAGTTCTTCTCCACCCGGCGTATTTCGAGGATGAGGTTGCTCAGCTCGTCCGCGCGCTCCACGAACAGGACCTCGCGTTCGAGCTGGTCTATGTTGGTGTAGGACAGGACGCCGATGCAGCCGAAGCAGGTGGCGAAGATGATGATGCCGAGGATGATCTTCTGGCGAATGTTGAGTTTGAGCATGTGGTGCATCCCTTTTCTCGGCGCGAAGGGCGGGATTTCGTCGGTTCTTTCGCGTCGGACGAATTAGGGTATGCCTCGACCGGGCAAAAGGCAACCTGTCCGCAGAGCGTGCTTCAACGCCGCTGGAATAGGCCGAATCTGCTCCGGTAGCCGCCTGGCGAAAGTCCGGTTAATTCCTTGAAAAGTTTGAAGAAAGATGGAGTGTCGCGGTAGCCGACGGCAGCGACGATTGCATCCACCGATGCACTGCCTGATTCAAGCAGCCGTTTCGCATGCTCCACTCGCAGGGCCTTGAGGTAGCCGCTTGGAGTCCGCCCGGTCGCCTTTTTGAAACGCCGCAGCAGGGTGCGTTCGCCGAGGTGAACCGCTGAGGCCAATTCGCCGACATGCAGGGGGCGTGTGTGGTTGTCGTCCAGCCAGACCAGGGCCGCATCTATTGCGTCGTCGCCCGTGCCGCACCCCCCGGTCAGGCGCATGTAGGGCGTCTGGCGGGTTCTGCCGGGATCAAGGAGCAGCGTCCTGGCGCATGAGGCCGCGAGTTCGGGCGAGGCGACCCTGACGATCAGGTGCAGGGCCAGGTCGAAATACGCTGTGAGCCCTCCGGCGCAGATATAGTCTCCGCCGTCGATGAGCATCTGTTCCGGCTCCAGCCGCACGCGAGGGTATCTCGCCGTGAATTCATCGGCCAGTCCCCAATGGGTCGTGGCCGGTCGTCCGTCCAAAAAGCCTGCCTCGGCCAGGAAGAAGACCCCGGCGCAGGCGGCGCAGACGATCGTGCCGGAGGCGTGGAGCCGTGCGATCCAGTCCCGCTGTCGTTGTGTCAGCCCCCGCATCTTGAATCCCGGCGGGACATAGACGATGTCATGGCCGGTTGCGGCCTGAGCATCGTCTACGGGTTCCCCTGGAGTGGAATCCAAATCCCCGTCAACGGCAAGGGTGGTTCCCGAGAAACATCGGACAGCCGTTCCGTCCTGGCTCACTGTCCGTGTCGCGAAGAGAGGATTCCCGGCCAGATGGTTGGCCACAGCCAGGGTATCCGAGAAGCCGCTTATTCCTGAAGCGACGCACCCTTCATAGGCCAGTATGGTGACTCGCATGGCAATCCTTGACTGTTTTGACGATTTATTTGTCAATACTGACAATGGTGACTCTATGCGTCAAGGGATAGAACAGAGGGAATCGTCAACCATGCAGGAGGAACCATGAACGATACAGCCGTGCTCGTGATCGACATCCAGAACGACTATTTTCCCGGCGGGCGTTTTCCGCTTCCGGACGCACCGGCGGCGGTTTTAAGGGCGGAAGCGGTCCTTGCCGGGGCAAGGGAGGCCAGGTTGCCCGTGATACACGTCAGGCACGAATTCCTTGTGGACGACGCGCCGTTCTTCGCTCCGGCCAGCGACGGGGCGGCCATTCATCCCCGGGTGGCTCCGCTGGAAGGTGAGCCCGTGGTGCTCAAGCATCGGCCCAATGCATTCCCGGAGACGAACCTTGAAGCCCTACTGCGCAAAGGCGGGGTCGAGAAGCTCGTGCTCTGCGGCATGATGACCAACATGTGCGTCGATGCGGCGGTGCGGGCGGCCACGGATATGGGGTTCGGCTGCATGCTCATACACGATGCCTGCGCGGCAGCAAATCTGAGCTTCGACGGTGAAGACGTATCGGCAGCCAAGGTTCATGCGGCATTCATTGCTGCACTGGCCGGAGCCTATGCCGAGGTCCGCTCCGCCGAGGATTGGCTCAAGGTGATTTCGGGCAGGGGATGAGTATGGCTCGGGGCGCTGTCGGTGGATGCCGGTCGTCTTGAATGTGTCCCGGTC
>CAMYLL010000299.1 GCA_947259235.1 uncultured Pseudodesulfovibrio sp.
ACATGGCCATCATCTCGCCGGAACAGACGATGTAGATCTCCTCGGCCTTGCCGTCGCGGATGGGCATGGCGAACCCGCCGCAGACGACATCGCCCAGGACGTCGTAGAAGGCGTAGTCCAACCCCTCGGATTCCTCGTAGGCTCCCAGGGACTCGAGCATGTTGATGGATGTGATGATGCCTCGACCGGCACAACCGACACCCGGCTCGGGACCGCCGGACTCGACACACCATGTTCCGCCGAAACCGGGCTTGCGGATATCGTCCAGTTCGACGTCCTCGCCTTCCTCGCGCAGGGTGTCGAGCACGGACTTCTGAGCCAGACCGCCCAGCAGCAGGCGGGTGGAGTCCGCCTTGGGATCACAACCGACGACCATGACCTTGCGGCCCATTTCCGCCAGACCGGCGACCGTGTTCTGCGTGGTGGTGGACTTTCCGATGCCGCCCTTTCCGTAAATCGCTACTTTCCTCATGATACTCCTCCAAAGGGGTTTGTTCGCGTTGATGCCCCTCATAGGCAAACCCCGTGCCACTTTCGTGACACGTTGATAAAGTATCAAAATAATTAAATTTATCTTGCAACTACGCCCGACAGCACAACCCACACATTTGTAGATGGAGACACGACGCGGCCACGAAAGTGTCGTCAGCTACAAAAACGTAGCCAACGCCCGCCCTGACGGCTGATCAACAAAACGCAGTCAATCCGGACTGTTGGAAAATCTGCCGGATTTGGCATCGTTCATGCTCATATGATTATCGTTGCCGATGCCCGCCGGGTACGGCGCAGCAAGCCGAGGAGCACACATGCTGATCGACACGACACTCAGGGAAGGAGCCCAGCTCTTCGGAGCCTATTTCTCTTTGGAAGCGCGGGAGACTATCGCCTGCGGCCTCATCGCCATGGGCGCGGAAGAGGTCGAGATAGGATGGGTGGGACAGGAAGGGATTGAGGACCTCGCCGCCAGGGTACGCCCGCATTCGGGCACATCGCGGCTGAGCGTCTGGTCCCCCTGCCGGGAGGCGGACGTGCGCACCGCCGCCGGTCTGCACGTCGACCGGGTCAACATCGGCGTCCCGGTATCCGACCTGCACATTGAAAAAAGGCTGGGAACCGATCGCCAGGGATTGCTGGAGCGTCTGACACGCACGGTGCTCACGGCCGGGCTTCTCGGAATCCGGTATATCTCGGTTGGTCTTGAGGACGTCTCGCGCAGCGACATAGACTTTGCCCTGACCGTGGCGAGTGCGGCCGCCGAGGCCGGAGCGTCACGGGTCAGGCTCTCGGACTCCCTGGGCGTGCTGACCCCGCTGCGCATGCAGGAGATGGTCGGGCTGTTCAGGCCCGCACTGGATATCGAGCTGGCCGTGCACTGCCACGACGACTTCGGCATGGCCACGGCCAATGCCGTCACCGCCCTTGCCGCCGGTGCGGACTATGCCGACGTCAGCGTCCTGGGCATCGGCGAGCGCTCAGGCATCGCGGCCACGGAAGAACTGGCCGCCCATCTCTGCCTCAACGACACAAGCCACGGCTACCGCACGGATGGGTTGCGCGACCTCTGCCGGTTCGTATCCCAGGCGGCCGGAGTCCCCATCCCCCGGACCAAGGCTGTGGCCGGGGCTGATATCTTCGCCTGCGAGTCCGGCCTGCACGCCCATGCCCTGAGCAAATCGCCCAAGCTGTTCGAGCCGTACAATCCGGCCAGCATCGGCGCGGACCGCCGCGTGGCCGTGGGCGGCAAGAGCGGCGTGGGGGCCATAGCCAGCGCCCTCAGCGACGGTGATCTGCACTGCCCCCGGGAAGCCCTTCCCGAACTGGTCTCGGCTGTCCGCCGACTCTCATGGGAGCTGCAACGCCCCCTGACCTCCCGTGAATTCGCCGGGCTGACGAAAGGACACGGCAGAGCCGACGACTAACGAATATCCGTGCCGCGGTCATCCACCAACAAACGAGGAGCCCCCATGAAGGACATCACAACACGATACGGCGTCATCCCGGCTACTGGCAGGCAGGAAACCCATGCCGAGGGCACACTGCTCTCCTGCCACCCCGGCGCACCCTGCGTTCTCGAAACCCCGCTCGGGCCACTGACCCCGCAGCACACCACCGACGACCTCCGCAAGAAGGAGGTTCAGCCCGTGGTGTTCCACGAATCCGGCGTCATCCGATATCTGCCCCTGGAATCGCAGACCACCGTCCCCACCCCTGCCGGAGACATGGCGGCGGAGATGCTCACCTTTCACTCCGACGGGTCCCTGAGCCGGGTGTTTCCCCTCAACGGCAAACTCTCGGGATACTGGAGCCAGGAAGACGAAGCCGGGCTTGCCGCGCCAACCACCCTGCTCACTCCGGTGGGCGTGCTGACCGCCATGGTCATCAACGTCAGCTTTTACCCCTCTGGGGCCATGCGCAGCATCACCCTGTGGCCTGGACAGGCCCTGTCCATCCCCACCCCGGCGGGCGTCATCCAGACACGAATGGGCATGGCCTTCGGGCCGGACGGGACCGTCCGCTCCATCGAGCCGTCAAAACCCACGCCGGTGGTCACCCCTGCGGGCGAAATCATGGCCTACGATCCCGATGCCGTGGGCATCAACGGCGACGTCAATTCCCTCGTCTTCGACGATGACGGCGGCGTTGCCCGCATCGCCACCACCCTGACCCGGCTCACCGTGGCCGCACCGGACGGACGCACCACGACCTTCCTCCCCGAAGAACGAGAGAGCCTGTGCGGTGATACCGAGCGCGAGATGGTCCCAATGACCGTGCAATTCACTGCCGACACGGTCATCGTGCGCACCGCGCCGGATACCCTGCCCGCCCTCATCCCCAGAGCGGGCCACGCCTTCTTCACGGCGCCCTATCTGCCCCAGTTGGCGCACCCCTTCGGCCAGTTGCGCTGTTCCATCTGAGGAAACCGGTCAAGGGGCATGAGGAGTGCAGATATCCCCTCAGTTACGCCATCGTGAGAAGAAATTGGAACGCTCAGGCGCAGGATGGTGAAGAGGACGGCGCGCTTAAGGCTTCCTGAAGACGGCTGTAGCGAAAGGGTCGAGTGCCAGACGCGAGAACCCGCCACGACCGACGCGTAGTCTCCTGCGCGAGGATTTGCCGTGTTCGAAGCAACGAAGCAATCGGCCCATGCGCAGCGGCTGTTGAGAAAGGGTCGAGTGCTAGACGCGAGAACGCGGCAAGGCCGACGCGTAGTCCCCCTACGCGAGGATTTGCCGTGTTTGAAGCAACGACGCAATCGGCCCACACGCAGCGGCTGTTGAGAAAGGGTCGAGTGCTAGACGCGAGAACGCGGCAAGGCCGACGCGTAGTCCTCCTACGCGAGGGTTTGCCGTGTTCGAAGCAACGACGCAATTGGCCCTTTCTCAACAGCCGCTCATGCGCCGCCGTAGGCTGCCTCGACATCCAGGGCAGGCGGGAGCAACAGGGAGACGGTGGTTCCCTCGCCCAGCCTGCTGGCAAGCTTGACCTTGCCGCCGTGCTCTTCGATTATCTTCTTGATCATGGCCATTCCCAGACCGCTGCCGTCTTCCTTTGTGGAAAAGAAGGGATTGAAGACGCGGTCCTGTTCGTGCTCGTTCATGCCGATGCCGTTGTCGATGACCTTGAGCACCACGTAGTCGCCGCTCAGCCCGAGGTCCAGGGTGACGGTTCCGCCGCCGGGCATGGCTTCGATGCCGTTCTTGATCAGGTTGACCACGCACCGCTTGAGGGCGTCCTCGTC
>CAMYLL010000300.1 GCA_947259235.1 uncultured Pseudodesulfovibrio sp.
GGGCAGGGGGCCGGTGAAATGGACGCGGCTCTGGTCCACCTCGACCTTCTCCTGCATGATGGATTTGTAGGTCTGTCCCTTGGGCGGCCTGGGGCTGTAGCAGACGCGGTCGTCGCCCACGATGAGCACGTGGCAGCCCGGTCTCTCCTTGAGGATGGTCGGCAGCGCCTCGTAAAACTGAGGGAATCCTCGATACGGTTCCAGCCCGCGAGAGCAGTAGGTCACCAGCTCGGTGGCGCCGGTCAGGTCGGTTCCCGGCAGGTCCAGCTGGTCGATGGGCAGCCGTCCGGCGTCTGCCGGAGCGAAGTAACGGGTGTTGATGCCGTCGTGGGCCTGGATCAGCTTGGGCTGGAATTCCACGGGGAACTGCGAACGCTGCCAGCCGGTTGGGACGATGCCTGCCCTGCTGGCGATCAGGTCGTGCAGAATGGCGGTGTTTCGCAGTCTGATGTTCGCCCTTTCCACTTCGCTTTTGATCTTGCCTTCAAAGGTCGTCTCCGCGCTGTCGGCGTTGTAGTACCATTCAAAGTAGCCGATGAAGGGCGTGTCAGGAAAGACGTCGCGGATGAACATGGTCTGTCCCCAACCGGAGTGCCCCAGCACCACGTCCGGGATGAATCCCTGCTTCTTGAGGCCGATGCAGAGCTTGAGAAGGCCAACGCCGTGGCGGACGGCCTCTTCTGCCGTGCGGCCGAAATGGTATGGTGTGGAGGGTTGGTCATCGGGGGTGAAAACGGCCTTGTTCACGCCCCGTATTGCCCATTCCTTCCTTTCGGTCTTGCTGGCAAAAACGATCTGGTTGCCCGGCATGCGGCCAAGATGTTCCGCGACGTGTCTGAACTGGGCCGGGAAGTTGGTGTGTGTGATGAGTATGCGCATGGATTATCCGGGGTGGATTCTCGGGGAGGAGCTCCCAGACGGGCGACCGATTCGCCTGCCTGTAACAAAAACATGGCACTCAAATACCCGGCAATGAAGCTGAAAGCAACACCCCTGTTCATTCAGGCTGGCCAAGGATTGGGCCGGTCAGAATCAACAGGGGTGTTGCTGAACAGGTTTGCTGGTGCGGCCGGGACGGTGGCGGATGCTTAGGCCGGGCATTCCCGTTTGCACAGGCATCTGCGGATGTAGTTCTGGAGCTCCGCCCTGTCGAGCGGCTTGGCGAGGAACAGGGTCGCTCCGAGCTTGAGGAGGTTGGTTATTTCGCTCATGCCGACGACGGCCGACATGATGATGATCGGAAAGTCCATGAACTGCTGATCGCCGCGCAGGGTTTTAATGAGCTGCTGGCCGTCCATCTCCGGCATCATGATGTCCGTCAGGAGCAGGTCGAAATCGTTGCCCGCCGTAAGCGCCTCGTAGGCGTGTTTCCCATGGGGGCTGATAAAAACATTATGTCCCATTTCTTCTACGATCTTGGCAGCAAGCTTCTGGGAAATCCTGTCGTCTTCTGCAATGAGTATCTTGGCCATTGATGTCTCCGCCTTCCTGGGGAATCGTTGCCCGGCGCTCTGGTTCAATCGTGTGTGTCGAGTTTTACAAGCGTATCAGGCTGGCGGAAAAAGTAAAGCCAATATAATGAGTTTGTGTAGGCTTCAGGGGCGGGGGTGCGGTCAAGGCGCAAGGAAATCAACGGCCTCAGTAGTTCATCTTTCGTCTATGCCGAGCCAGTTCGGGCGTGAACCAATTCGCGTGTCAAACGCAGCAGGAGGAACGCCCGTCCCGGCTATGCGGCGGGGCGGGCGTATTCTTTGAGAACAAAACGTCTGTGTTAGATTTTTTCGATATGCATCGAATCGCCGAATTCGCAGGTCACCTTGTATTTGGAGCCTGCGGTTTCAACAATGAAGTCGTTGCCGGGGAACAAGGTGGTGGCCGGTTCGAAACCGTCATTGATCATGATGTTTTTGGCTTCGCCGTTGGATTCGAAGCGAATGGACGTTCCGTCAGCCAGGGTGATGAGTTCCCCGTGATGAACATCAACGGGAAGATCTGCTTCGGTAAATGTAGACATGGTATTCCTCCTGCTTGTGCGTTTGAGCGATTTCTCCACTATTCCCCCATACACCTTTGTTCGTGAAATGAATAGGACATTTGCGATTTTTTGGGAATTTGTCGGTGTGTTTGCCTGCCCGGTCGCGTTCGACTTGGGGCTGGTTATCGGTGTCTAAGTGATGTACAGGTATTTTCAGGAGATTTGGCTGTGAATTCGATATTTCTCGTCGCCGAGTGCGATGCCGACATACGTACCCTGATCAGGGATGACCTCAAGGGCATGGGCTACCGGGTGGAAACCGCCGGAACCCTGGCCGAGGCCTCGGCCGTCATGGGCCGCGTCGAGCCGGATGTCGTCTTTGCCGCAGAAGATATCGGCGGCGATCACGGGTACGACCTGCTGCGCGTGGCTCGGGATAACGGGTACGAGGTTCCCCTGATTCTGCTGGTGGACGCGGCCAAGGACGATCCGGGTGGTATCGTGGTCCGTTTCGGGGCCATGACATATTTGAAAAAACCGGTGAATCGCAGGCGGCTGTCGATGCTCGCCCGCCTTGCGTTGGAAAACAAGGCGAGCATGGTCCGCGAGAGCAACCGGATCAGCGAACTTTCGCTCACGGCCAGCTTTTTGAGCTCCCTGCTCAATGCAGAGGGTGAAGCCGTATTTCTTCTTGACGAAAAGGGGTTGGTGCTCAAGGCGAGCGAGCGCGGCGCCGCCCTGCTTGGCTGCGTGCCGGCTTCCATTCCGGGAAGGGAGTATCTGTCGCTGCTGCCCGAGGCGTCTCTCGAAGTTCAGGGGGAGGCCATCGCCTCGGCTCGCGCGGTCCTGCTTCCTCAGCGTGTCGAATGCCTACAGGGGGCTGCTGTATTTGATACCGTGATCAGGCCTGTCCTGGACAAGGAGAGCCTGTCCGGCTTCGTTGTGGTCACCCGCGATATCACGGCCCGAAGGTGCATGGAGAAGGAGCTTGAGGAGGGCCGGAGGCTCTACCGCAGCGTCTACGAGGCCGCCCAGGCCGCCATCATGATGATAGATCGCGGCGACGGCTCCATCCTCGACTGCAACGAGGTGGCGCGCAAGCTCTACGGGTATGGCCGCGAGGCGATGCTGGGAATGAGCATGACCGATCTCGCCGAAGAGTCCGAGAGCATCATGGAGGCGGTCAGGTCCGGCATGGGGCGCATCCCCATGGCCCGTCATCGCAGAAAGGGCGGCACGGTCTTTCCTGTGGAAATTTCCATGAGCCATTTTGTCTACGGCGGGCGCGAGGTGTGCACCACCTTCATTCAGGACATTTCCCACCGCAAAGTGGTCGAGGAAGCCTTGCGCGAAGGTGCGCGTCTTTATCGCGCTGTGGTGGAGGATCAGACCGAGCTTATCTGCCGCTACACGCCCGACGGCGCGCTCTCCTTTGTCAACGGGGCCTATGCCAAGTTCTTTGGCGTGGACGAGGACGAGATCGTCGGACGGCAGTTCTTCCCGGCCCTGGCCGATGACGAGCGGCGCGACCTGCGCTCCTGGATCAAGGAGGCCGGGGCGGGCAAGCCGGTTTTTGACCGCGAGCAGCGGGTGACCCGGGGGGACGGGCAACCCCGCTGGATACTGTGGACCAACCGCGCAGTCCTTGATCACCGTGGTGCGGTCAAGGAGATCCAGGCCGTCGGCCGCGACATCACCGATCGCAAGGAGGCCGAGCACGCCCTGAGCCTGGCCACGGCGCAGAAGGAACAGTACCGGCT
>CAMYLL010000301.1 GCA_947259235.1 uncultured Pseudodesulfovibrio sp.
AGGAGGAGTACTGACCCATATGGCGAGGTCCGTCCTTTTTAAAAAATTCTTAAAAAAATCAACCTGATAGGCGTTGGATGTCGTTTAAGTTAGTCCTTTCTTAGAAGCCCGTCAACAAGACTTTGGTCGCGGGTTGTTATTACTGCTTCAACAGCTTGGTATAATGACGGAATACTGAATCGATGCGATGGATGTCCCCGGCGTTGTTACTGGCAGCCGCACGGCGTGTCCGGCCGTGGCAGAGCATGGACTCCCGGATATTTCCGTTGACAAAAATGACGTCGGTTGACAGATTGATTCCACTGAAAAAACAGTCTCTATCCCATGCCGGGACGCAGAGGACGAGGGTGCAATGAACATTCAAGTCGATGACATGTATGACGCTGACGAGGTCGAGCCGGATCTGGAACTCATCCAGTTGGTGACCTTCAGCATAGGCGAGGAAGAGTTCGGTGTGAACATTCTCCAGGTGCAGGAGATCATCCGCACCATGGAGATCACCAAGGTTCCCCGCGCTCCGGGCTTTGTCGAGGGCGTCATCAACCTGCGCGGCAAGGTTATCCCCATTGTCGATATGCGCAGTCGTTTCGGCCTGCGTTCCAAGGAGCACGACAAGTACACCCGGATCATCGTCATTGAGATAGACATGATCATCGTCGGCTTCGTGGTGGACGCCGTGTCCGAGGTGTTGCGCCTGCCTGCCAATGCCGTTCAGCCGCCGCCGCCCGTGGTGGCCGGGATGGATGCCGACTATATCGACGGCGTGGGCAAGCTCGACGACCGGCTGCTCATCCTTCTCGACCTTGATTCGCTGCTGGACAACGCGGAGAAGGAAGCCCTCTCCGGCGTATAGGTCCGACAATTTCTTGGTGACAAGCCGTCTTGCTCCCGATAGGGAATAGGCGGCTTTTCTTGTTTTGCATCGGCCAACCAACAGCCTTACCGGTCATATTCATGTCATCCATCCTTCCAGGAGCCATAACCGATTTCATTGCGGCAAAGACGGAAACCGTCCGCGTCTTCAAGAGCGGTCCGGCGACCCAGGCTTTCATTGCAAAGTCGCTCCTCGACAGAGGCCGCAGCGCGGTCATCGTCGTGCCCGGCGCCCAGGAGTTCAAGCAGATGCGGGCGCTCCTGGCCCTCTTTTCCCACGGCGATCATTCAGAATACGCCCCGGCCTGGGAACGGGACTGGGTCTTCCTGCCGCAGTACCTGTCGCGCCAGCCCGAAGCCCAGGGGTGGAGCGACCGCTGGGCCGCGCTCTATGCCATGACCTACGGCAAGCGGCCCTGCGGCGTGCTCATGACCGCAGACAACCTCCTGCCGCATTGGCCCGGCGAGGCTGTCCTGCGCGAGAACTGGGTCGCCCTGGCAAAGGGCGAGGAAATGTCGCCCGAGATACTGATGGAGCAGCTCGTGGCCTGGGGATACGTCCGGCGCAAGCTGGTCTCCGGTCCCGGTGAGATGGCCATGCGCGGTGATATTCTGGACATCAGCGCGCCGGGGTATGATCTGCCCTTGCGTCTGGAATTCTTCGGCGACAGCATTGAGGAGATCAGGCTCTTCGATCCCGCCACGCAGCGTTCCCGGGCCGATCTGGTCGAGGTGGTCCTGCTGCCGGTATCGCCGGGCATCACCTCGGGCGGGTATGCGGCCCAGGCCCGCGAGGTCTGGAACAGGCTGCGCCGTACAGGCGAGATGGGCGCGGCGGAGGAGAGCGCGCTTCTTGGACGGCTCGACGCGGGCGACGCCTTTGTCTGGCCGGGCATGTACTACGCCGAGCCGGTGAGCATCGAGCGGTATTTTCCCGAGGGATGCGCCTATCTGCTGTCCTCCAGCGGGGCGCTCCGGGCGCGGCTGGAGGATCAGGACCAGGCGTGGCGTGAATACGTGGACGAGGAACTGCGTCAGCATGGCATCCGTTGGCCTCTTCGCTTCTTCTGTCGTTCCCACGAGGGCGCGCGCACGGCGTGGCAGAACGTCGGGCAGATTGTTTTCGAGGAACTCACGGTTGGACGGGAAAAAAACGGCGTGGACCTGGCCGAGACGCCCTACAGCGACTTCACCGATCTTTTTTGGCAGCCGGAGGCCTCGCGTCGCCCGTGGTCCGCGCTCACCGCCGGGCTCAGGGAGTGGGCCAAGTCGGGTTTTCAGACCATACTCAGTTTTCGCACCGAGCGGTCCCGCGCCAAGTTCCTGAGCATGGCCGAGCAGGAGCGCCTGCCCCTGTCTCTGGAATATTCGCCACGGGCGGGGGGGCTGTTCGCCCTGGTATCTCCCCTGCGCAAGGGGATGGAGCTTGTCTGGAGCCGCACGCGCATCCTGGGCGAGGAGGTGCTCCAGCCCGAGCCGCCCCGGGCTCATGTCGGGGGTGACAAGGCGTTCAAGGGGCTGGACAAGTACGAGGATCTGGCCGACGGCGACCTGCTGGTCCACCGCGACTACGGGCTGGCCCAGTTCGGCGGGCTGCATCACATGAACATAGGCGATGCGGCCAACGACTACCTGCTGCTGTTCTTCTCCGGCGAAGACAAGCTCTATCTGCCCGTTGACCGGCTCAATCTCGTGCAGCGGTTCAAGGGACCGGAGGGCGGCAGACAGCCGGCCCTGGACAAGCTCGGCGGAACCCGCTGGAGCACGACCACGGCCCGGGTCCGTAAGGCCGTCGAGAAGATAGCCCACGAGCTGGTGGAGATGTATGCCTTTCGTCGGGTGGCCAAGGGGTTTACCTACGGGCCGCCGGACGACATGTACGCGGAGTTCGAGGCTACCTTCGGCTTCGAGGAGACGCCGGACCAGGACAAGGCCGTGCGCGACGTGTTCAGGGACATGGAGAAGCCGGAACCCATGGACCGTCTCGTGTGCGGCGACGTGGGCTTCGGCAAGACCGAGGTCGCCCTGCGCGCCGCCTTCCGTGCCGCTCTGGAGGGGATGCAGACGGCGCTGCTGTGTCCGACCACGGTCCTGGCGGAGCAGCACTATCAGACCTTTTCCCGGCGCATGGAGGGCTTCCCGGTGCGCATCGGGCTGCTCAGCCGGTTTGTTCCGGCCAAGCGGCAAAAAACCATCCTTCAGGCTGCGTCGCGGGGTGAGATCGATATCCTCATCGGAACCCACCGCATCCTGTCCAAGGATGTGGAATTGCCCAACCTGGGGCTTTTGATCCTCGACGAGGAGCAGCGCTTCGGCGTCAAGCACAAGGAACGGCTCAAGCATTTCAGGCAGAATATCGATGTCCTCACCCTGACGGCCACGCCCATTCCCCGGACCCTGCAACTCTCCCTGTCCGGCATCCGGGGCCTTTCGGTCATTGAGACCCCGCCTCTGGACCGCAAGCCCGTGGAAACGGCCATTACCGAGCGCGACGGCGAGGCCCTCAAGGCGATCCTTCGTCGCGAGCTCGACCGGGGCGGCCAGGTGTATTGGGTTTACAACCGGGTCAATGGCCTGGAGTGGGTGGTGGAGTTCGTCCGCAGCTTGGCGCCCGATGCCAAGGTGGGCATGGCCCACGGCCAGATGAGCGAGAAGGGCCTTGAGGACGCCATGCGCGGCTTCTGGCACGGTGAGCTGGACGTTCTCGTATGTACGGCCATCGTTGAGTCGGGTCTTGATTTTCCCAACGCCAACACCCTCATCGTCGATCAGGCGCAGCTTTTCGGGTTGGGGCAACTCTATCAGTTGCGCGGCCGGGTGGGGCGCAGCGAGCGGCAGGCATACGCCTATTTCGTGGTCCC
>CAMYLL010000302.1 GCA_947259235.1 uncultured Pseudodesulfovibrio sp.
TGTACAAAATGACGGCCACGCTGTCCTGGGTCAGTTCAAAGCCGCTCTTGCCGCCCTTGCGGTCCATGAACTTCCTGGCGGCCTCGCTGAACTTCTCGAACCGTTCGCGGCCCGCCTCCACAGCCTCTTCAAAGCTCGTCTTCGATTCCTGGCCATTGACCACGGAAAAATCGTCCATGACGATGACCGTCTTGAGGTTGGGGAAGACGCCCTCCTCCACTTTGTGCATGTACCGGCTGGACGCGACCACCACCTTGGCCTCGGAGTGCCTGAGGATGTGATGGACCGCACTGGCGTGAAACTCCTGAAGAATGGGAACGGCAACGATGCCTGACGAGGTGACGGCGAAATAGGTGATGGCCCAGTTGGGCATGTTCTCGCCGATGATGGCCACCTTGTCACCCGGGTTCACGCCACAGGCGGCCAGCAGGGTGGCCAGGTCGCGGGCGAGATCAATGAACCGGGCATAGGTGATGGGGTCGCCGTCGACATAGCTCAAGGCGGTCCGTTCTGGGTAACGGCTGGCAGTGGTCACCAACAGATCCTTGAGGGTCATTTTCTGGTCGTTCACTCTGTCCTCCGGATGAAAATGCGCAAATCGCCCGCATGCATATCACGTGGAGCGCTCGGGTCAAGCCCGGTATTAGAGGTCTGCCCCGCGCGGCACAATCCTGGAAAGAACGCGGACGAGGTCCGTAAAGTCAACAGGCTTGGCCAGATAGTCGTCCATCCCGGCCCGGAGGAACTTCTCCCTGTCGCCCTTCATGGCATGGGCCGTGAGGGCTATGATGGGAATCCGGCTGCCACGGGAGAGGCTCGCGTCTTCCCGAATCAGCCGCGTGGTGGTTATCCCGTCCATCCCGGGCATCTGGATATCCATGAGGATGAGATCAAAACCCGAGGCACGGAGTCTCTCAAGAGCCTGGCTCCCATCGACCGCCGTGGTGACCTTGTGGCCGAGCTTCTCCAGAAGCCTGAGCACCGAAATCCTGTTGACCCGCTCGTCCTCGACCAGCAGGACCGACAATGACCGCGCCCTGGCAGGAAGAGCCAGTTCTTCCGGCTCCACATGCTCGTCTTCCATCGCTTCTTCCATCTGCAGATAGAACTGCACCTGCGTGCCGTCCTCGTCGCTTTCCACGTAGATGTCGCCGTCCATGAGGTCCACCAGCCGTCGGACGATGCCAAGCCCGAGGCCCGTACCGCCATATTTTCTGGTGTACGACCCGTCCACCTGGGAGAACGCCTTGAAGGCGGCTCCTATCTTGTTCCCGGGAATGCCGATGCCGGTGTCGCTGATCACGACATGGAGCCGCAAGGCGCTGCCCGCCCCCTCGGAGCGCTGTGTCCAGGCCTCAACTCCCACCCGGCCGGCGGGAGTGAACTTGACCCCGTTGCCTACGAGGTTGAAGAGGATCTGCCGAATGCGTGCCTCATCGCCCATGAGAAGCGCAGGCACGCTGTCGTCGATCTCAACGGGCATGAGCAGCTGCTTCTCCGCCGCCTGAACAGTAAAATTGTCCAACACGTCGGACACTACCTGCCGGAAATCGAAAGGCTCTCGTTCAAGGGAGAGCATTCCTGCCTCCATCTTGGAAAAATCGAGCACATCGTTGATCACTCGCAGCAGGCTGCGGCCGGAAGTCAGCGCCGTGTCCACATAGTCCCGCTGCTCGTCATCAAGCCTTGAGCCGCTCACGAGCTGAAGCATGCCGAAGATGCCGTTGAGGGGGGTGCGAATCTCGTGACTCATGTTGGCCAGGAACTCGCTCTTGGCGCGGTTTGCGGATTCGGCGATCTCCTTGGCCTTGATCAATTGCAGATCAGAGGCCTTGCGCTCTTCCTCGACCCGAATTGTCGCCGCCACGATGCCCATGAGCTTCTCATCGTTCTCCGTGGGCTTGAAATCACTGCGGAACAGGACGCACAGAGCACCAATGGGCTTGCCGCCCTGACTGACGACCTCGCCGAAGAAGGTGGCCGCCCCCATACCGCCGACAACCGGCACACTCTCCGCATACGGGCTCGACGACAAGTCCCTGACGAGAAAGAGTCCCTGGTCCCGATGCTCGACCATATCCGCCAGCAATTGGTCGCTGAGGCAGGCCGCTCCGGGAGGACATGAGGGCAGGCCCCAGGCGCTGACGCAGGTGGCGTCCTCTCTGTCCAGCCGCTTGTAGCAGGCGACATACCCACCCAACAGTTCGCCGATCAACCCCGTCAGGCTCGAAATGTTCTCATCGGGATCGGCCGTAAACCCGATGACGCAGGTATTGATGCTCGCCAGCCGGTTTTCTATCCGCCTGCGTTCAGTGATGTCGTGCATGATCCCGGCCATGCGCAGCGGAGCGCCGTCTCCAGCCCGGGAGAAAACCTGGCCCCGGGCGGAAATCCATGACCATTCGCCGGTGGCTGTCTGGAGCCTGAACTCCGCCGAGAACACCTGGCTCTCGCCACTCGAACAGCGCTCAAGCTCGTCACTCACCAAAGCCGCATCATCAGGATGCAACCGGTCCAGCCAGTCCCTGATCCGCCCGGTGAGCTGATCCTGCCGACAGCCGAGCATCTCAGCCCAGCGCTCGTTGGAGACGACTCTGTCGCTGTCTATGTCCCAATCCCAGAAGGCGAGATCACCGCCCCTGACGGCGAGGTTGAGCCGTTCCTCGCTCTCCCGGCGGGCCTTCTCGGCGGCCACCCGCTCGGAGATGTCCACCACTGTGACCAGCTTGTTCTCGTTGTCGTTGAGATAGACTGTACTGATGAAAAGCTCCACATCACGCAGCTCGCCCAGCGCGAGCCTGTGCTGCGCCACCGTCTGACCGCACTCCGTCAGATGACATCCTTTCGTATCGTCCGGCAAGATGCACCCCAGATCGGGAAGCGTCTTGCCCCGCAAATCGCCCGGCGGAAATCCATAAAACGTCTCTGCCGCAGGATTGGCCTCCACGATCTCCATGGTCTTGGAGTCGATGAACACCTGCGGCAACTGGTTGTCCGTGAACATGGCCCGGTGCCATTCCGCGCTCTCCCACAAAGCCACCTGGGCGCGTTTCCGAATCTCGGTTTCCTTCTCAAGCGCCTTGCCCTTCCGGTCTGCCTCGAACATGGCGAGGAAGAGCCGACGGCCAAGAAGCACTGTGGCTCCGGCCAGCAGGACAAGGAGAACCACGACTCCCCAAAAGCTCCCCGAGCCCGACATCAGGGACGACTCCCGATCCGGCGAGAGCCACTCTCTCATGCTGGAATAGTATACGGAAGTCTTGTCCGCCTTGAGCCGTTCCAGGGACTCGTCCAGCATGGACAGCAACGTGGTGTCGCCTGTGGTGCTGCCAGCCAGACGCAGGCTCACGGGGCCGAACATGATAGGGGTCGCCACCACCCCGATGGAGTCGGCAAAGCGCAGTCCGAACAGCCTGTTCACCACGCCAGCGTCCACCTCGCCCCGGGTCACGGCCTCCAGCACATCGCGGTAGCTGTCGTACTCCAGCAGGGTGAAGCCGATGCCCAATCCCCCGGCCAGCGACTTGAAGGCGCTGACGTAATACCCGTTCCTCAGGACGCCGATGCGCCTGCCCTCAAGGTCCTGCATTGCGGAAGCCGCCAATGTGTTCACATAGACGCCGCCCCAGTCCGAGAGAATAGAATTGGATGAATACGCCACGCGATCAGGATGCGCATAGCTGAAGGGCGACACGGCGCAGATATCCACATCGCCGGATTCCAGCCTG
>CAMYLL010000303.1 GCA_947259235.1 uncultured Pseudodesulfovibrio sp.
GGGCTGTCAAACATGTCCATCAAATAACCTTCGCCTAGGAAGTGAATGCTCATGCCGAAATCCTGGGATACCAACGGTTCTTAACCGGACAGCAATGTCATCAACTCTCCACTTTCATAGAGAAAAACTGCATAAGAGGCAAGGGATATGCCAAAATCGATTGGCCTGTCCGTCCGTGTCTGCGGCTGTTGACTCCGAAGCCGCCAGGAATTACTTACTTTGCTGCGGTGATGATCCGCAGTCACATTTCATACAACACAGGCTGGACCACAGCGGGGGCGCTACGAGTCCATGACGGACGGGACGGCCTGCCGGAGGCGAGGATGGCTGACAACACATGCAAGGACAACCCCATGAAGGGGATTCCGCTGGACATCAATTTCACCACGTTCATCTATTCACTGTCGTCGTCGGCCATGGTCGCCCTGGGCGAGGCCCCGGACCCGACGACCGGCAAGGTCGAGTTCCAGCGGCAGATGGCGAAGCACACCATCGACGTGCTCGGGATGCTCAAGAACAAATTCGAGAGCGGCCTGGACGACAGCGAGAAGAAGCTGCTGTGCGACATCGTCTACAACCTGCGCATGGCCTACGTGAACAGGACCAAATAGCGGGCCGGGCGTCCCTGTCGCCGCGAGCGGCCTGATCCGGCAACGGTGTCGGCATGGGGTCCATATTTTCAACAGACAAACCAAGCGGAGACACCCAATGTCCCATATCATCAAGGCTGGTCTGGTCGGCGTGACCGGATACACGGGCATGGAGCTTGCCCGGCTCATGATCCACCATTCCTCCATGGAGCTGGTGCGCGTCACTTCCCGGTCCGAGGCGGGCAAACGTCTGGCGGACATCTATCCCTTTCTCCAGCGTCTCCCCCTGGGCGAGCTGGTCATCTCCCTGCCCGACGCGGCTGATCTGGCCGAGGAATGCGACGTTGTCTTCCTGGCCGTGCCGCACAAGACCGCCATGGAGATAGCCGCCGAGCTGCTCGGCCAGGGCGTCAAGGTGGTGGACCTCTCGGCCGATTTCCGCATCAATGACAAAGCCGTCTATGAACAATGGTACGCCACCGAGCACACCCGCTCCGAGCTGCTGCCGGAAGCCGTGTACGGGCTGCCCGAACTCTACCTTGACCGGATCATGGGCGCGCGGCTCATCGCCAACCCCGGCTGCTATCCCACCTCGGCCATTCTCGGCCTGGCTCCGGCCCTCTCGGCCGGGCTGGTGGAGACGGGCGACATCGTCATCGACGCCAAATCCGGCGCGTCCGGCGCAGGCCGTGGGGCCAAAGTCGGGGCATTGTTCTGCGAGGTGGCCGATTCCTTCCGCGCATACGGTCTGCCCACCCACCGGCACACCCCGGAGATTGAGCAGGAGATATCCAAGCTGGCGGGGACAGACGTCACCATCTCCTTCAACACCCACCTGCTGCCCATCGACCGGGGCATCCTTTCAACCATCTACACCCGGCTCAAGGGCACGACCACCCTTGATGAAGTGCATGCGATCTATACGGATTTCTATGCGGAGAAGCCGCTGGTGCGGGTGCTGCCCAAGGGACAGCTCCCCGAGACGCGGTTCGTGCGCGGCACGGTGTTCTGCGACATCGGTCTGGTGGTGGACCCCAGGACGGGGCGGCTGGTCATCCTCTCGGCCATCGACAACCTCTGCCGAGGCGCCTCGGGACAGGCATTGATGAACGCCAACCTCATCTGCGGCCTCGACATAGACGAGGGCCTGCCCATGGCCCCCATGATGCCGTAAAGGCAGCTCGACCACTGACGAAACCATGAAGGCCGCCCCAAAGGGCGGCCTTTTCCATAAATGGTGCAATCAAAAGCGGAAACCGCCCTCGGCGGATTTGTCGGGTGATGTCGCCTCCGGCGGCCAAAGGGCTGCAACCCTTTGGAGTCCCGCTCTCGCCTTCGGCGAAAACTTTCTTTAAATGGAGGCCTGCTGTCGACCGCGTCAACTTGCTAAAATATATTATATATTTACAATTGGTTATGAAAAAGGCTCTGCTCAAGGGGCGGCCTTGTTAAATGGATGGCGTCCCGGCCACACTGCCGGGCGCGCGGGGCAGGCCCGTCGGATTTTCTCGCAAATGCGCGAGGCCCTTGTCGCGATCGCGACAAGGGCCTCACATTCCACTATCCTCAAGCTCCACTCCTCAATGGGGCTCAAGAAATATCGTCAGTCTAGTTGCACAGGCAGTCGCTGAACACCACGCGGTCGGTGTATTCCGCCTGCTTGCCCTTGTTCCATCTGGAGACCGGGCGGTAGTAGCCCACGATGCGCGTATAGACCTCGGCTTCCTCGCCGCAGGTCGGGCAGTCGAAGTGCTCGCCCAGGATATAGCCGTGCTCCTTGCAGATGGAGAAGGTCGGCGTGATGGAGATATACGGTATCTTGGTCTTGGTGAACGCCTTGAGGATGAAGTTCCTGAGCGACTTGGGGTCGGTCACCGCTTCACCCAGGAAGGTGTGGAAGACCGTGCCGCCGGTATAGAGCGGCTGGAGCTGGTTCTGGTGTTCCAGGGCGTAGAGCACGTCCTCGGAGATGCCCACGGGCAGGGCGGTGGAGTTGGTGTAGTACGGGGTTCCGTTGCCCTGGGTCTTGATGTCGGCGTACAGCTCCTTGTCTATCTTGGCCAGACGGTAGCTGGTTCCCTCGGCCGGGGTGGCCTCGAGGTTGTAGAGGCTGCCCGTCTCTTCCTGGAAGCCCGCGGTCAGGCGGCGCAGGTGGTTGAGCACCCGGCGCATGAGGCGCACGCCGCCCTCTGTCTCGATGCCCTTGCCGATCAGGTTCAGGCATGCCTCGTGGCCGCCGAGCAGCCCGATGGTGGAGAAGTGGGCCTTGTAGGCGTTCTTGAGGTAGCGCTTGGACCACGGGAACATGCCCGATTCCAGGTTGTTGTTGATGACCTTGCGCTTGTATTCCAGGGAGTCCTTGGCCAGCTCGGCGTATTCGCTGATGAGCTCCAGGAAGTCGTCCTCGCTCTGGGCGAGGTAGGCGAGCTTGGGCAGGTTGAGGGTGACCACGCCGATGGAGCCGGTCAGGTCGCCCGCGCCGAACAGGCCGCCGGTCTTGGTGCGCAGCTCGCGCAGGTCCATCTGCAGGCGGCAGCACATGGAGCGCACGTCCTCGGGCTTGAGATCAGAGCTGATGAAGTTCTGGAAGTAGGGCACGCCGTACTTGGCCGTCAGCTGCATGAGCAGCTCGCCGATCTCGGATTCCCAGGGAAAGTCCTCGGTGACGTTGTAGGTGGGGATGGGGAACGAAAAGATGCGGGAGTGGTGGTCGCCCTCAAGCATGACCTCTATGTAGGCCTTGTTGATCATGGCCATCTCCGCCTCGAAGTCGCCGTAGGTCAGCTCGTCGTCGAGCTTGCCGCCGATGATGATGGGCTCGTTCGCGATATGCTTGGGAGCCACGAGGTCGAAGGAGAGGTTGGTGAACGGCGACTGGCCGCCCCAGCGCGAGGTGGTGTTCAGGTTGAACACGAACTTCTGCATGCACTGGCGCACCTGCTCGTAGGAGAGGCCGTCATGGCGCACAAAGGGGGCGAGATAGGTGTCCACGTTGTTGAACGCCTGCGCCCCGGCCCATTCGTTCTGAAGGGTCCCCAGGAAGTTGTTCATCTGGCCCAGGGCCGTGTCGAAATGCTTGGCAGGTCCAGCCGAGGCGCGGCCTTCGAGGTTGAAGCCCTCGATCAACAGGTCACGC
>CAMYLL010000304.1 GCA_947259235.1 uncultured Pseudodesulfovibrio sp.
CGGAACTACCCGCTGAGCCACAACGACCGCAGCCGCGGGATCCGCCAACCGTCGTTCACCAATGCGGTGATCCTCAACACGCGGAAACGCTGGCACTGATGGACTTCACGCCGGTGATCCAGGTCTCGATGGCCTCCTTGAGAGGCAGGGTCTTATTGATGACGGCCATGAACATGGCCACCAGGCTGGCAATGAGCGCGGCCTGGAACAGGACCACCGAGGCATCTGACGCGCCAAAACAATCGCGCATTGAAGCGAAGCTGAGGGGCGAGGCGTTGATGGATGCCAGCAGTGTTTCGTCCTCAATGGCGTTGTAGCCGTTGAAGTAAAAGCCGAGGAATGCAGCCACGATCAGGGTGCCGATGGGGACGATGGCGTTCCAGACAGAGGGAACCACGTGCGGCGCAGGCTTGAGACTTGTCGATTCTTCGGCCGCCATGGGCGTGGAACCATCGGCCAGCACTTTTCCCTCGGTCCGGGCGCGCTTTTCAGCTGTATACATGGGGCCGAACTCCCGCATGAACCAGATGGTGAAAAGGATGAAGATCAGTATGTATATGTTGTAAAAACGGAACGGAATGGTTTCCACGAACACGCCATAGGCGTTCGTCTCAAGGCCGATCATCTGGTAGCCGTCGCGGATCAGGCCGACTTCGTAGGCAACCCAGGTGGAGATAAGCGCGATGCCTGCGATGGGGGCGGCTGTGGCATCGATGATAAAGGCAAGCTTTTCACGGGAGACTTTGAGCTTGTCCGTGACCGGGCGCATGATCGGGCCGACGGTCAGGGAGTTGGCATAATCATCAAAGAATATGAAAAGCCCCATAACCCAGGTGGCGAACTGCGAGCTGCGCGGGGTCTTGGCCCATCTGGCGAGCGACTCGGCGATTGCCTGTGCGCCGCCCATCTTGGAGACCAGGGCGATCAGGCCGCCGATGGCAAGCACCTGGAGCACGATCCCGGCATTCCAGCTGTCGGCCAGGGACGCGAGGATTTCAGTTGAAAGACGCAAAAAGCCGCCGACTACCGCAGAGTATATGTCCCACCCCTTGAGGTCGAGCATGAAACACCCCGAGAATACGCCCAGGAACAGTGAAAGCACGACATTCTTGCTGATAAAGGCGAGCAGGATGGCAACCAACGGCGGAATCAGGGTCAGCATACCCCAGGCCTGGGCATTGGCCGCGCCTTTGGACGAATCCGCAGCCAGCGCCGGAACGGCCAAACAGATAAGGGCCGCCAGGCAGGCCAGAAGGGTCAGAGAATATTTTTTCATGAAAACCTCAAAAAGCATGAAGGTGATAACAAACAGGGAAACCATACAACCGCATCTTCCCCAGGAGACCATGGTTTCCTTTGCGGCGCATGAGAATTATTCATTTATTCGGAATTGTCGAATAAAAATCGTCAAAAATGCGGCATTTGATCGTAAAAACAGCAATAGAGCTGATCTTTGTCTGGGAAATCGCCATTTTCACTACCACTTGTGACGTTCTGACCTGAATACTGCATGAAACACCTCCCACAACAGCGCGCCTCGCGTCATCGAAAACCCGGAAGTGAGAACAAGGAGGTCGTCCGTGCGCAAAAAACGTACGCCGCTCCAGCTGTTGAAGATACAATATCATTAAAATACGGCGCATTGTGTTATGGCACATCCCTTGCGGATACGATGGCAACGAACACAAACTCCGGAGGACTCACATGCATCGTTGTATCATCGCCATCACCGCCCTCTGCATCCTGACCCTGGCCCTGCCCGCCCTGGCCGCCACCGCGACGCCAAAGGACATGCTCCTCGGCCCGCCCGCGTCCATGAAGGCAAGCAAGGACCTCGTCCGATTTTCACACGAGCGGCATGAAGCGGCCAAGGTCGAATGCGTCACCTGTCACCACACCTGGGACGGAACCGGTAGCATTCAGAGCTGCGCCGTGTCCGGCTGCCACGATCAGCCCGGCAAGAAGGACGCCACCGCCTTCTACTCCGCCTTCCACGCCAAGAGTGCCACGAACAGTTGCCTGGGCTGCCACAAGGCCGAAGCCAAGAACGGCCGCCCCGCCCCGGTTTCCTGCAAGGATTGCCACGCCAAGTAGCGCTGCGGAGAACGATGGCAACGGTACCTCGGCCATGTTTCCTGCGGAGTCAGTGACCGAGGGGCAACGGCCAGCCCGGTATGAACGGAAAGCAACACTCACATTCACAAAAAAAGGCCCGCTCAGGCGGGCCTTTTTTCATGTCGGGGTACGGCGGATCAGGAAACACGCAGCGCCTCCTTGACGGCCTTGAGGGCCTTGACCTTGGCCAGAGCTGCGTAGAGCTGGTCCAGGTCCTTGACCTCCACGGTGAACTCCAGCACTGACGTGCCGTCCACCTTTGACTCGAAGCTGCCGGAGTCGATGTTCACGTCGAGCTCCGCGAGCATAGTGCATATCTTGCCGAGCATGCCGGTCTTGTTGAGACACTTGATCTTGATCTTGGCCGGATAGGGCTTGTCCTCCACCCCTTCCCAGCTCACGGACAGGAGTCGCTCGTCTTCGAAATTTTTGACGTTGTGACAGTCGATTCGATGAACGGTCACGCCGCGTCCGCGGGTGATGTAACCGATGATCGGCTCACCGGGAAGCGGGCTGCAACAACTGGCAAACCGCACCAGGACGTTGTCCACGCCGGAAATCTGAAGTCCATCCGTTTTCGGCTTCTTTTTTGTCTCGGGTGTAGCCGGGACCTCTTCTTCCTTTGTCTTCGTCTTGCGCAGGTCCACGCTCTCGCCATGTATCACGGCGTACAGCTTCTTGATGACCTTGCGCGGGGTGAACCGTGAAAAGCCCACCTGGGTCAGGAGATCGTCCACGCTGCCGCAGTTGAAGCTCTCCACCAGCTTGATGAAGTCGCCCTCCTTGATCGCCTTCTGGACATTGATGCCCACGCGGCGGCCTTCCTTTTCAAGCATCTCCCTGGCCAGGGCGATAGCCCGCTCCCGCTCCACGGTGCGAATGTACTGCTTGATGCGCGTGCGGGCCTTGGCCGTCTTGACGAACTTGAGCCAGTCACGGCTGGGCATGCGGTTCTTGTCGGTGATGATCTCCACCGAGTCGCCGTTCTTGAGGGCGCTGTGCAGGGGCACGATGCGGCCGTTGACCTTGGCTCCGGCGCACTTGTCGCCCACCTCGGAGTGAATGGCGTAGGCAAAGTCAATCGGGGTGGCTCCCTCGGGCAACTCCTTGATGTCGCCGTTTGGCGTGAAGACGTAAACCTCTTCCTGAAACATCTCCAGCCGCAGGGACGACATGAACTCGCGCGGGTCTGACAGTTCGCGCTGCCAATCCATGATCTGACGAAGCCACGTATAGCGCTCGGCGTCGCGTGTTCCCGCGCCCCTGGCCCGCTTCGAGCCCTTGCCCACCTCCTTGTACTGCCAATGAGCGGCCACGCCGTACTCGGCGATGCGGGCCATTTCCTCGGTGCGAATCTGAACCTCTATGCGCTCCCCGTCCGGGCCGATGACCGTGGAGTGCAGGCTCTGGTACATGTTGGCCTTGGGGATGGAAATGTAGTCCTTGAAGCGGCCCGGCACAGGACGCCAGATGGCGTGGATGAGTCCGAGCACCGCGTAGCAGTCCTTTATGGACTTGAGGATGATGCGGAAGGCGATGAGGTCGTAGATCTCGTCGAAGGTCAGCCCCTGCGGCTCCATCTTCACGTGGATGGAGTGCAGAGGCTTG
>CAMYLL010000305.1 GCA_947259235.1 uncultured Pseudodesulfovibrio sp.
GTTGGAATCCCTGGACGCGGAGAGCAGTGATGACGATTAAGGAGGAGCTGGCGCAACGCGCCAGTGCTGTTGAAAACTTTCTTGAGCAATGTTTGCATGATAGACATATTCCGAACAGACTGCTCGCGGCAATGGAGTACTCCCTGCTGGCGGGCGGCAAACGGCTGCGGCCGGTTCTGACTCTGTCCTTTGCCGGGATGCTTGGCGGCGACGAAGCCAAGGTTATGCCCTTTGCGGCCAGCCTGGAGTGCATCCATACCTATTCCCTCATTCATGACGATCTTCCGGCCATGGACGACGACGACCTGCGCCGGGGGAGGCCGTCCAACCACAAGCAGTTCGACGAGGCCACGGCCATACTGGCCGGAGACGGCTTGCTGACGGAGGCCTTCGTATTGATGGCCGAGTCCTCGCTCAAGGGTGGGCTGCCCGCAGACCGCGTGCTGCGGGCCGTTTCCGTTCTGGCCGCTGCGGCCGGGGCCGGGGGCATGGTCGGCGGCCAGGCCGTGGACATGGAGTTCACGGGCCGGACAGACGTTCCCCTGGACGAGCTGCTGGCCATGAACGCCATGAAGACCGGGGCGCTGTTCACGGAGGCCTGCGAGTGCGGGGCCGTTCTGGCAGGAGCGCCGGAGGCCGATGTGGACAACGCCCGGGAGTTCGGCCGGTCCGTTGGCGTGGCCTTTCAGATAATGGACGACGTGCTTGACGTGGTGGGCGACACCAAGACCCTGGGCAAGCCCGCCGGAAGCGACGAGGCCATGGGCAAGACCACCTATCCGTCCCTGGTGGGGCTGGAACAGAGCAAGGAGCTGGCCGATGCGTGTATTCAGGAGGCTCTTGATCGCATATCCACCTATAATGGAAGGGAAAAAGAGTTCCTCGTGGGCCTTTCCCGCTACATTGTGGACAGAGTGTGCTGATTGGCATACTGTGACCGCCCTATGACTGATGTGCCCATGAACACCACTCTTCTTTCGCGAATCAGGAAGCCCGGCGACGTCAAGGCGCTCTCCATGGCACAGCTGACCACGCTGGCCCAGGAGCTGCGCGAGATGATCATCACGCAGGTGGCCGGGCACGGCGGTCATCTGGCCCCGTCCCTGGGGGTTGTGGAGCTGACCCTGGCCTTGTTCAAGGCCTTTGACCTCGAAGAGGACAAGCTCGTCTGGGACGTGGGGCATCAGGCCTATGCCCACAAGCTCCTGACAGGGCGCGTTAACGATTTTCACACCCTGCGTCAGAAGGGCGGCATCAGCGGGTTCCCCCGGCTGGGCGAGAACCCGTACGACCATTTCGGGGTCGGCCATTCCTCCACCTCCATTTCCGCCGCGCTGGGCATGGCCATGGCTCGCGATCTCAAGGGCGAGGACCATGACGTGGTCGCGGTCATCGGCGACGGCTCCCTCACGGCCGGTCTGGCCTTCGAGGGGCTGAATCAGGCTGGCGACCTGGGCCGCAAGATGGTGGTGGTGCTCAACGACAACGAGATGTCCATCTCCAAGAACGTGGGCGCGCTTTCCCAGTTCCTCAGCCGCAAGATGACCACGCCGTTTTTGCAGCGGCTCAAGAGCGATGTGGAAGGACTGCTCGGGACCATTCCGAAGATCGGCGACGATCTGGCCGGGTATGCCAAGCGCTACGGTGATTCGGTCAAGAGTTTCTTCACCCCGGGCATATTGTTCGAGGCGTTCCACTTCACCTACGTCGGCCCCATCGACGGTCACAATACCGCCCAGATGGTCAAGGTTTTCGAGGAGATTCGCAATCTCGACAAGCCTGTGCTGGTGCATGTCATGACCATCAAGGGCAAGGGGTACGAGCCTGCGGAGTCCGATCCGACCCATTTTCACGGGGTGGGCGAGTTCATCCCCGAGACAGGGCTGGCGCGGAAATTTTCCGGTACGGGCCTGCCGTCCTACACGTCGATCTTTGGTTCCACCCTGTGCGCACTGGCCGGGCGAGACGAGACCATCGTGGCCATCACCGCCGCCATGCCCGAGGGAACCGGCACCGAATGCTTCAGGAAGAACTACCCCGAGCGGTTCGTGGACGTGGGCATCTGCGAGCAGCACGCCGTGACCTTTGCCGCAGGGCTGGCCACGCAGGGATACAAGCCCGCAGTGGCCATCTATTCGACGTTCCTGCAACGCGCCTATGACCAGATCGTGCATGACGTCTGCCTGCAGAACCTCAACGTGAATTTCTTCCTCGACCGGGGCGGTCTGGTGGGAGAGGACGGAGCCACCCATCACGGGGCTTTCGACTTCAGCTACCTGCGCCACGTCCCCAACATCGTGGTCATGGCTCCCAAGGACGAGGCCGAGCTGGCCCAGATGATGGCCACCGCCTTTGCCCATGACGGGCCGTGCGCCGTGCGGTACCCGCGCGGCACGGGGGTCGGGGCCAAGGTCAGCAAGACCCCGCGCAAGCTCGCCATCGGCAAGGGCGAGCTCATGCGCGACGGCAAGGATGCGGTGATCATCACCCTCGGCTCCCGGGTCTATCCTGCGGTGGAGGCCGCCATGGAGCTGGAGGCCGATGGCCTGGACGTGGCGGTTTTCAATACCCGGTTTGTCAAGCCCCTGCCGCGCAAGCAGTTGCTGGAGCTTGCCGCCCGGTTCGAGACTATCCTGCTGGTGGAGGAAAACGCCTTGGCGGGCGGTTTTGGCTCGGCCGTCCTGGAGATGCTGACCGAGGCCGACGTTCTGGCGGGCAGGAAGGTCAAGCAGCTCGGCATTCCCGACGAGTTCGTGGAGCACGGAACCCAAAAGGAGCTGCGCGCCATGCTCGGCATAGACACCGCCGGGATGAAGCGGACCCTGCTCGGGATGCTTCGTTAGAGTCGGGACGTCGCCGCTGGAAGCGAATCAATGAATACGGCCCGGCCATCCTTCACGGATGGCCGGGCCGTTGTCGTCTGGCTTGGCGTGTTGCGTTCAGCCTAGCGGGCGCAGCACTTCTTGTATTTCTTGCCGGAGCCGCAGGGGCAGGGCTCGTTGCGGCCGATCTTGGGTTCTTTCCTGATGGGCGGGCCGGAAACCATGGAGCCGTCAAGGTAACGCCACTGGTTGTCGATGCGCTTGAACTGGGCACGCTCGCGGTGGGTCAGCTCCTCGTCGTCTATGGCGTAGTGGGCGGAAAACTCGACGATACCCGCCTCGTCCTCCTCGCCGCCGGCCCACGCGTCGTGAATCTCCAGGCCGCGCCACTGGGCGGAATCGGCCCATTCCTTGACCGAGGCGTCGTCATGGTCCTTGAGCGCTTCGGGGGCCAGGGACTGCTTGAGGTAGTCAAGCTCCTTGAGAACGTAGGCGGAGTACCTGGAGCGCATCAGCGCTTCGGCAGTGGGGGCGGGCTTTTCGCCGGAGATATAGGGGGCGCAGCACTCGACGTGTTCCTTTCCGGAACCGCACGGGCATGGTTTGGTCATGGTCGTATCCTCGGTAGTGGTTTTGTGTGGCGGATTGTATAGGAAGCGGCCCCGGTGTCAATGAGCAAGTACTATCTGCTCCCCGGGGGTTGCGGCCGGAGCCCGGGCGTGGCACTGAGCACGGATGATACGGATAACGAACACGGTGACGATTCCCTGGAGCGAGCTTGAGTTCACCGCCTCGCGCAGCTCCGGGCCGGGCGGCCAGCATGTGAATACGACGGATACCCGGTTGACGCTGCTCTTCGACGTGGAGGGGAGCGCGAGCCTGACGCAGTTTCAGAAG
>CAMYLL010000306.1 GCA_947259235.1 uncultured Pseudodesulfovibrio sp.
GCTGAACGAACATCTTGAACCCGGCGTTGAAGCCCTGTATGACCTCTTCAAAAGGAAACGCCACCATGATTGAGGCCAAAGTCCCTCCAAAGACAATCATCATGCCGGGAATGTTGATGAATACATCAACCGCTCCACCAATGACGATGGCACCCAAGATGAGCGACAACCCAACGGCAAGACCAAGTAACGTCACGATATCCATAGATGAGCCAGTCCTTAGGTTCAATTCAATCCGTCAACAGGCACTCAAGCCCCCGACCCGATCCGCCCAACCGTCCAAATCAGAGGAATCCGCATGAAATACCATGAAAAGGTACAACATTCTGCCGCATATATACAGGAAAAGCTAGGCAAAATTCAAGCGGGCAGTATCGCCCTCGTAACAGGAACCGGACTCGGCGGCCTGACGGACGCAATCGAGAATCCGGCGAGCCTGTCGTACGCCGAAATTCCTGAATTTCCAGTCTCCACAGTGGCCAGCCACGCGGGCAGGCTCATCACGGGGACCATTGACGGTGTCCCTGTCATAGCCATGCACGGCAGGTTTCATCTCTACGAAGGATTCAGCGCTCACGAGGCGACCCACGCCATCCGCACCATGGGCGAGCTCGGCGTCAGGACCCTCATCCTGACCAACGCCGCAGGGGCGCTCAACCCGTCCTTTGCCACCGGATCGCCCATGCTCATCGAGGACCACATCAACCTGACCGGCACAACTCCCCTGCGCGGCGAGAACAACGACGCCTGGGGCGAACGCTTCCCGGACATGTGCACCGTCTATAACCCGCGCCTGCGCCAATTGGCCGTGGACAAGGCCCTGGCCCTGGGCCTGCGCCTCGAACGCGGCGTCTACATCCAGATCATGGGGCCAAACATGGAAACCCCGGCCGAGACGCGCATGTACCGCGCCCTGGGGGCCGACGCCATCGGCATGTCCACCTGCATGGAGGCCATCGCCGCCCGCCACATGGGCATGCGTCTGCTCGCCTTCTCCTGCCTGACCAACAAGAACCTGCCGGACTGCATGCAGGAAGCATCTCTGGAGCAGGTGATCGCACAGGCCGAGAAATCCTCCACGGCCATGACCGCGCTGATCAAGGCGATCCTAAAGGAAATCTGACGGTTGACCGATGAGACATGACAAGCGCCGATACAGGCAGCACGAGGCGCACATGGGACACGAAACAACAGGACGACATTTCATGAACAAGACATCGCTCATTATCCTTGCCGTGGCGGTCATCCTTACGGCGACCGGCTGCGCCAAGTCGTTCAAACAGACGACATCGGACACCTACGACACCATCTTCGACACCGCGCCAACGACCCGCAGCTACCATGACGATGCGGGCGTTCCCATCGAGAGGGTCAATTACAAGGCCGCCGACGTGCTCTATTCGAACATCAGCAAGTCAGAGCTTTCGGCCAAATCCCCAATCTATGCGAAGCGGTTCGAGAATCAGGAAGACCCTGCCGACAAGACGATATTCGGCACAGTGGTCATGGAACAGGTGGTGGACAGGCTGGTCCAGCGCGGACTGGTCATAACGGGCGGCAATCCCAGCCCGGCCGACTACACCCTGCCCCGCGACGTCGACCCCCAAAAATATGCACACCCGGCTCCAGGAAGCCTGGACAAGCTGCCGCCCCGCGCGGCCATCCTCTCGGGCACGTATGTCCTGGGCGACAGCTTCATCTACATCTCATCCAAGGTCACCCGGCTGGACGACCGCGCCGTTGTCTCGGCCCATACCTGGACCATCCCGATCTCGGACAACGTCCGCCAGCTCCTCCCGCAACTCAGGAAGGACGAAGGGCTGAAGCCGACCGTCAAGACCTCCTTCGACTAGACACAAGGAAAGGGGCACCGATGATCCGGTGCCCCTTTTTGATATCCTGTGATTTCAACCTATTCGTGTTCGGTCTCTTCCACGCGCCAGACTCCGCTGGCATCGTCGCCCCAATCCTTCTTCGCCAGCCTGTAGCCGAGGTTGAACGCCTTGGTGTTCACGGCACGGATCTTGGCGGGCAGAACGGATTCGAGACTCTTGCGCATGGTCCCCTGGTTGATGAAGGGGAGCAGATAGGACAGCGCGCCGAGGACCACGGTGTTCATGGCCTGGGCCACGCCCACCTTTTCCTTGGCCAGGCTGGAGAAAGGCAGCCCCAGAAACCGGTTGGTGGGCGGCTGCTTGACCAGGTCGGACTCAAGCACCAGCGCCCCCCCCTGCTTGAGGTAGGGATAGTAGGCGTTGCATGCCTCCTGCGACAGGGCCACCAGCAGGTCAAGGCTTTCGGCCTTGGGATAGCTGATGGGCTCGGAGCTGATGACCAGATCGCAACGGCTTGAACCGCCGCGCGCCTCGGGACCATAGCTCTGGGTCTGGGTCACGTTGTAGCCATGCCCCAGGGCGAGCCCCTGGCCCATGACCTTGCCCAGGGTGATGATGCCCTGGCCGCCCAGACCGGAGAAGCGGATCTCGAAACGATGGAGTTGCTGTTGCTCTTTCATCTATTTGCCCCCTTTCGCGTCCTGCTTGCGGAAGCTTGCCTTCAGCTCGTAGTAGCGCTCCTCGAAACCGGCGCGGTCCCGTTCGACAAACACGCCGATGGGCAGCCGGTCCTCGCGCTGCGCCTCGGTCAGCTCGTTGTACCGTTCGATGGGCACTGCGGCCTTCTTCATCCACTTGTACATGTCCACCGGGGTCTTGTACTTGTTCTTGCGGCCGTACTGCGTGTGGCAGGGAGTGATGGCCTCGACCAGGCTGAAACCGGGACGGGAGATGGCCTCGGTCATGATCTTTTCCAGCTTCTTGACGTGAAAGACCGTGCCGCGCGCAACGTAGTTCGCGCCCGCGCCCCGCGCCAGCTCCACGGTGTCGAAGCTGCTGTCGAGCTGACCGTAGGGATTGGTCATGGTGGTCGAACCTTCGGGGGTGGCCGGAGAGCTCTGACCGCCGGTCATGCCGTAGATGTTGTTGTTGAGAATCAGCGCGGTGACGCCGATGTTGCGCCGCGCCGCATGGATCAGGTGGTTGCCCCCGATGGAGAGCGCGTCGCCGTCGCCCATGATGCAGATGACATTGAGCTTGGGGTTGGCCATCTTGATCCCGGTGGCAAAGGACAGGGCGCGACCGTGGGTGGTGTGGACGGTATTGAAATCCACATACACGGCCAGCCGGCCCGAGCAGCCGATGCCCGCGACGATGACCACATCGTCCTTGGGGATGGCCAGGGAGTGGATGGACCTGATCAGGGTTCCCAGCACGATGCCGTGGCCGCAACCGGCACAGAGCACGTGAGGAAACTTCTTGTTATGCCTCAGATATTGATGGATTATTTCGTTGCCTGTAATTTCATTCATCTGGCTACCCCTGCATGATGACCTTGAGGATTTCCGAGGGAGTGACAATCTGCCCGTCGATGCGGTTGATGGTTCGGACAGAGGCCCGGCCCATGTTGACGCGCTTCACCTCGCGAGACATCTGGCCCATGTTCATCTCGGGCACGACCAGGGTCCGGGCGTGGGCCAGGACCTTCTCGGTCTGCCGACGCGGATACGGGAAGAGCGTCTTGAGCTTGAGCAGCCCCGCCTTGACGCCGTTCTCCCGCGCCTGACGAACGGCCAGCTCCGCCGAGCGGGCCACACTGCCGTAAGCAATGACCACCACGTCGGCGTCCTCGGTCTCAATGGTGTCCACAAGCTGG
>CAMYLL010000307.1 GCA_947259235.1 uncultured Pseudodesulfovibrio sp.
CCATCGACGATCCGTTTCTCAAGAAAGGGGTCATGCTGGTGGTGGACGGCTCAAGCGAGGCCCTGGTCCGGTCGGTCCTGGAGATCGAGCTCGAATTCATGAAGCAACGGCACAGGCAGGGGCAGTCGGTCTTCAAGGGGATGGGGACCATGGCCCCCGCCTTCGGAATGATCGGAACACTGATCGGTCTGGTGAACATGCTCTCCAATCTTTCTGATCCGTCGTCCATCGGACCGGCCATGGCCGTTGCTCTGCTCACGACGTTTTACGGGGCTGTGATGGCCAACTGTGTTTTTCTTCCAATGGCCACCAAGCTTGAGGAGCGCTCGGCCGAGGACGCCCTGTTCATGCAGATTATGATCGAGGGCGTGGCGTCGCTGCAGCGCGGGGACCACCCCACGGTGGTCAAGGAGAAACTCCAGGCATTCCTGTCGCCCGCCAGGCGCGAGCAATCCTAGGGCCGTCAGGCCCCGGAGAGTTTCATGGCCAAGAAAGCGGAAGAGGTCATACAGAGAAAGCCCCCTCAGGACCCCCCGGGAGATGAAGGGCTGCCGCCGTGGATGGCGACGTTTGCCGATATGGTGACGTTGCTCCTGTGCTTTTTCGTCCTGCTCCTTTCCTTTGCGGAACAAAGCGAGCAAAAATACCGTGATGCTCTTGGGTCCATCAAGGGGGCCTTCGGCGTTAAGGAGCTGCGAGCTGTTTCTGAAGATATGGCCCAGTTCAACACGAGCCAGGCGGCCAAGGAACTCACCTCGAAAATATCTTCAGACGAGCGCCTTCTGCTCGGCGTCATCATGCGCATCAAGTCGTTGATGGAGGATGATGACATCAAGCTCAAGGAAGGAATGGGGGTTACTGCAGACCGCGATGGCGTCGTCTTCAGTGCGGATTCCGCAGCGTTGTTCAAACCCGGGTCTGCCGAGCTGGCCGAAGGCGCGGATCGGGTGCTCGACAAGGTTATTGCTGTCCTGAAGGCTTACAAGCTCAACCTCGTGGTGCGGGGACACACCGATGACCGGCCCATATCCACACGTAAATATCCGTCGAATTGGGAGCTCTCATCCGCTCGGGCCGCAGTGGCGCTGGATTATATCCTGCGCAAGGGGGACATCGAGATCAGCAGGGCCAAAGCCGTGGGCTATGCCGATACGCGGCCCGCATATCCCAATGATTCGGATGAGAACCGGTTTAAAAACCAGCGTGTCGAGTTTTATCTTCACATGCCGCAACGTGATGCGTGGTAGCGGGTAAAGGACCATGGCCAAGAAACAACCAGCGCCGGAACCGACTCCAGCGGGCGGCGTCAAATCTTCACCGCCCAAGAAGGAAGAGGGCATACCCCCGTGGATGGCGACATTTGCCGACATGGTGACGCTACTCCTGTGCTTCTTCGTGCTCCTGCTCTCGTTTACCAATACGGACGTCACAAATTTTAGAATGCTCATGGGCTCCATTCAGGAGGCTTTGGGCGTTCAGCTTGAGGATGCGAGCGCCTTGGCGACCCCGTATGCCGATTCTTCCTTCAAAGAGCGTCAGAGCGTGCGTGAGAACAGGGAGATCGTTGAACTCGGCGCGCGATTGAAGACCTTCATCCGGGCCAAGGACCTGACCAGCGTGGCCCGGGTCATAACAGCGCTTTGTTCACGAAGGGTGGGGTGATTCTGTCCCCGGAATCCAAGAAGGCGCTTGAGGTGGTCATAGAGGGGATGGAGAACAAAAATTTCAATTTGATCATTCGTGGGCATACGGATGGCGAAAAGCCTGAATCCGATGTGTATTCTTCCAACTGGGAGCTTTCAGCCGCTCGTGCCGCCACTTGCCTGCGCTACATTCTGTCGCATTCGGATATCCCCTCCCGCCGGATGAAGGCTGTGGGCTACGCCAGCGCAAAGCCGATCCTGCCGAGCACGACAGATGCAAACAGGCGGGAGAACAGGCGTGTCGAGTTTTTCTATATGCCGGTTGGCCGTTCCAAATGGTAAGAGCGGGGCGGAGTTACTCGACGACGCGGTTGATGGCCTCTGCAAGTTGTTCGAACGACACTGGTTTTGACACATAGTCATTCATCCCCGCCTTGAGAAAGTTGTCCCTGTCATTGGGCATTGCGTGTGCGGTCAGGGCGATGATCGGGATGTTTGCGACTCCGGCCATCGAGGGAGACGTTCTGATCATCCGCGTGGCCTCCATTCCATCCATGATCGGCATCTGTATATCCATGAAAATGCAGTCGAAGTGATTCTCCTGGAGTGCGTCAATGGCTTTTTTGCCATCACCGCAGCAGGTTGGGAAATGGCCCATCTTCTCAAGCATCCGGCTGATGGCTATCTGGTTGACGCGGTCATCCTCCACCAGGAGAACGGACAGTCCCGTTTTATCGGGGCCGACGACCTTGGTCGGCGGTTTGGTGGTGTGCTGCCCTCGGCTGGGCAGGGAGAGTTGCAGTGAGACATACATGGTCGTTCCCGCTCCGGCTTCGCTGTCCACGGTGATGGTTCCGTTCATCATGTGGACCAGGCTGCGCACGATGCCGAGTCCGAGGCCGGTTCCTTGGTATCGTCTCGTGTATGTGCCGTCCACCTGGGTGAATGATTCAAATACGTAGTCGATTTTTTTCAAGGGAATCCCGATGCCTGTGTCCTCCACTGTGAGGAGAATCTCGGCTATTGCCGGACGGCGCGCGAAGGGAAGCCGGCTTGCGTGAATGCGGATATGGCCCTGGTCAGTGAATTTGACGGAGTTGCCCACAAGATTGAACAATATCTGCCGGATTCGTACTTCGTCACCAACAAGGATGGAGGGGAATCCCGGTTCTGTCTCCACGGACAGTTCGATTCCTTTCGACTTCGTGGCATGATCGAAGAACTTGTAAATCGTTTCCAGGATTTCCTGCAGGGAAAACGGTTGGCTGACTAGGCTGAGTCTGCCTGCTTCGATCTGGGCGATATTCAGTATGTCGTTGATCACGTTGAGGAGCACCTTACTTGAAGTCAGGGCTGTGTCGATATTGTCAGCCTGTTCCGGAGTCAACGAGGAGTCTCTGGTCAATTGGAGCATGCCCAGGATTCCGTTGAGTGGGGTGCGGAGTTCGTGGCTGATATTGGTGAGGAACTCGGTTTTGCTCTTGTTTGCGCTCTCCGCGTCCTGTTTCGCTGCCACAAGGGCCTGCTGGATCGCCTTGCGCTCCGTTATGTCCTCGGCAACTCCGGCCAGACGAACCCTGATGCCGTCTTCGTCATGAACAGGAAATGATTGGGCTCTGATCCATCGTTCCTCCCCGTTGGGCAGTTCGATCCTGAATTCCATGTCGAGCCCTGATCCGTTGGTTCTCAATTGGTTAAACGTTTCGATGACGGCCAGCCGGTCTTCCTGTTTTATGGCCAGGAAGAAGGACTCGGGGTTCTCATAAAGCGACAGGCGTGATCGCCCCCATATGGTCTCGTAGGAAGGGCTGGCATAGATCACCCTGTTATCCTGCACGTCGGTGATCCAGTATACTTCGTGGATGCTTTCAACAAGCTGCCTGAACCGTTCCTCGTTCTCCCTGATCTGGTTTTCCCGTAATTTCACCTGCATGATCATGTCGTCGAATTTTTCTTCGATGATAGCCATTTCGGCGATGTTTTGTCCGTAGGGTTCGGGCTTGGCGTATTGTCCTCGTGCTGTGCGTTCAATGAAGTCGGTAAACCGTGCGA
>CAMYLL010000308.1 GCA_947259235.1 uncultured Pseudodesulfovibrio sp.
GGCGAGCATGCGCTCCAGTCCGTAGTCGGCGATGTTGGTGTCGTTGCGCGGCCGGGCGTCCGCAGCGACGTTGCGCCCGCCGGCCATCTCCATGACGAAGATGGGCATGGAGCCGGGAGAGAAGGTGGCGAGCTTCCTGTGGATGGACTCGAAGAAAACGCCGGGCCGCTTGTGCGGTGCGATGCTTTCCAGCCGCTGCCGGGCGAGGACCAGCCCGTCGGAGAACTCGCCGATCATGCGTTCGGCGTTGATCTCCCTGCCTGTGAGCGTGCCCAGGGTGCGCCAGTAGTCGTACATCTCCTGTACCGTGCCCGGCTGGAGGGCGACCACGGTGATGCCATGACGCTGAAGGGCGATCCACAGGCTGGCGTGGGCGGTGCGCTGCATGGGCCGGATGATTACGAGGTCCGGGTCGGCCGCCAGAAATTTTTCAACGCCGTCGCGGGCGCTGAAGGCGGGCTTTGCCATGGCGGAGGAAGGGAAGTCCTCGTGGCCGCTCACGCCGATGATTTCCTCTTCCAGGCCGAGGTGGAAGAGGTTTTCCGTGTGAGCGGCGTAGAGCGATATGATTCGGGAGTATGGTTTCTCCACCCCGACGGTGTGGCCGGTGTCATCGGTGACGGAGCGGGCGTGGGCCGGGATTTGCGGGCTCAGGAATGTGGCGAGTATGAGGAATGCGAGGGTGAGCGGGGAGAGGGTGCGGGTCATGAATTGTCCTTGGGATCGTATGAGATGACCATGGTTCCGGTTTCGTTTCGGCGCGTTACGTTGGCGCAGACGCCGAAGACGTCGCGGATGGCCTCGGGGGTCAGGGCGTCGCACGCGCTGCCCCGGGAGTGTGTCCTTCCGTGGTCGAGGATGACGATGCGGTCGCAGTAGGCGGCGGCCAGGTTGAGATCATGGAGCACGGCGATGACCGTGCGGTGTTCCTGCCGCGCCAATCGCCGCAGTTCGGACATGACGGCCAGTCCGTGCCGGATGTCCATACTCGAAGTCGGTTCGTCCAGCAAGAGCCCCGGGGTGGTCTGGGCCAGGGCGCGGGCAAGCACCGTGCGTTGCCGCTCCCCGCCCGAAAGCTCGGCCAGGGTCCGGCTTGCCAGGTGGGCAACGTCCGTGGCGCGCATGGCGGCGCTGACCGTGTCGAGGTCGGCCTGGGTCGGGCGCGAGAAGCGCGGGATATGCGGGTGGCGGCCCATGAGCACGGCTTCGCGTACGGTGAAGGGAAAGTTGAAGTCCATTTCCTGGGGCACAAGGGCCGTCAGTCGGGCCAGGGCGGACGGAGCGATGGAGCTTACCGGGGAGTTGTTTATCAGGACCTCTCCGCTGCCGGGGTGTCTATGGCCGGCCAGGAGGTCGAGCAGGGTGGATTTGCCGCTGCCGTTGGGGCCGATCACGGCGTGGAACAGCCCGGGCTCGAAGCGCAGGTCCAGGCCGGTCAGGACCGGCGTGTGCCCGTAGGCGAAGCCGAGGCCCTGCGTGGTGTATGTCACCTCAACCATGCCGCCTCCCTGTGCGCGACCGGGTGAACAGCCAGCAGAAAACCGGGCCGCCGATGAGGGCCGTGAGCACCCCGATGGGCACTTCGTGAGGCAGCGCCGCCCGGGTCAGGGTGTCGGCCGCTAGCAGGAGCAGCCCGCCGCACAGGCCCGAGGCGGGCAGCAGCCAGCGGTTGTCCGGCCCCACCACGAAGCGCATCAGGTGCGGAACCACCAGCCCGACAAAGCCGATGACCCCGGAGACCGAGACGCAGACCGCGCTCATGAGCGAGGCCGTCAGCAACAGGATCAGCCGGACCCGGCCCGTGTTCACCCCCAGGCTCCGGGCCGAGCGCGCGCCCAGGCTCATGACGTTGAGGTCGCGGGCGAAGCGGAAGCACAGGGCGAACCCGAGGAGGCAGACGGTTCCGGTCAGGGCGGCGTCGCCCCAGGTGCGGGAGACGAAGCTGCCCATGAGCCAGAAGACGATGACCGCCACGCGCTCGTCGGCCAGATATTTGATGAAGCTCAGACCTGCGGACAGGATGGCCGAGACGATGACCCCCGAGAGGATGAGATTGACCGGCGATAGCTCGCCGTCGCGGCCCGCCATGGCGATGACCGCAAGCAGGGTCAGCGTCGCGCCCAGGAAGGCGGTCAGGCACAGGGTGGCGGGGCCGAGAAAGCTCAGCCCGAGGAGCAGGGCCAGGGCCGCGCCAAAGGCCGCGCCGGACGACACGCCCAGGGTGAAGGGGTCGGCCAGGGGGTTGAGGAGCAGCCCCTGGAAGACCGCGCCCGCCACGGCCAGGCCGAAGCCCACGGAGACCGAGGTCAGGATGCGCGGCAGGCGGACATCAAGGACCACGCTTCCGATGAGCGGGTCCACGGAATCCGCCGCCCCCCCCAGCCCGCCCCACAGGGCGGCGAGCACATCGCCCGCAGACACGGGGATGAATCCCATGCCCGCCGCCGCGACCACAAGGGCACACAGCGCGGCTGCGAGCAGCAGGATCGTCAGCCCGGTGCGGGCGGTTTGGCGGGGAGCGGCGGTCATGATCGGCTAGCGGACCAGATGGGACTGGCCGATGGCGTCCTTGAGGTGTTGGACATAGAGATCGGCCCAGGCATCGTTGGAGCCAAGCCCGGCAAGCTCCGTGGTGACCGTGAACCCGGCCTTGGTCAACATGACCTTCCAGGCGTCGTCCTCGTCGCCCGCCATGTCGTTGGCGGCGTGATCACCGGCCACGACCATCAGCGGCTTGAGCAGGACTTTCGTGACCCCCGAGGCCTTGAGCCCGGCCAGAGCGTCGTCGAACGAGGGATACCCCTCCACGCATCCGGCGAAGACCGGGATGTTGTAGGCCTTGTTCATCTGGGCCTGAAACTCGGCGTAGATGCCAGTGGAGTAGAAGTCGTTACCGTGCCCCATGTAGAGCAGGGCGGCTCCCATTGTGCGGGCCGTGTCCGCATCGGCCTTGAAGGTGGCCACGGCCGCGGCGATGTCCTCGGTATAGGGATAGACGTCACCGGGCATGCCCAGCGCCGGGCGGCCCAGGCGCAGTGCGTTGAATGGCGCGGATTTGGCCTTGACGGTGTGGATGGATTCCAGCCCGAACATGAGGGCTTTGAGGTTCTCGAACTCTTCTCCCGCAAAGACGTGGAGCGACTGGACCGCGATGTCGCGGTAGCCCTGGTCCTGAAGGTCCGCGATGGTGGCCAGCGGGGTCTTCACGCCGAGGACGTCGGCCGGGATGCCGGGATTGGCCTTGATCCAGCCGGTATCGACGCGCCGTTCCTGCCATATCTTGCGGATGATGTTCGAGGTGAAGGCGAGGCGCACAGGGACGCCGGGGTAGGCTTTCTCTACCCGGGTCCTGACATTGAGGATGGACTTGAGCGCATCCGGGTAGGATGTGCCGAAAGCGGCCAGGACAATGGCCTGTCTCGGCGCAGCGGCGTCGCCGTGTCCGGCCAGGGCCGGGAGGCAGAGCAGAAGCGCGAGCATGCACGACAGCGCGAGCACGGCCGCGCAGGAACGGGGATTGGTCATGGTTCCTCCTTTGAGGAGGGGCTGATTGCCGGGAAACAAAAAATCCCCTTCGCCGTCAGCAATGACGACGAAGGGGACCGTTTTATCCCTTCGTATACCTCTCTGGATGGTAAGCCCTCGTACCACCGCAGGCAGACCTGTGAAGCTCTCAGGCAGGTCTTCCGGCTGG
>CAMYLL010000309.1 GCA_947259235.1 uncultured Pseudodesulfovibrio sp.
GGCATTTCGGCCAGAAATGGCCGGAAAGAGCCAGGATTGAGCCCAAGAGGGGGGCGATCACGGCACCAAATCGAGTGCGGAGGGCAAGATGCGGAAACAAAAGGGGATGCGCAGAGGTCTCGAATGGGTGATATTTGGCAATCTGCAAAAATATCTATGAACAAACTTACTGCTTGCCATATGTTCTATAATCAAAGAGGGCTTGCAGCAAAATACGCTGCAAGCCCTCGATTTTCCTGGAGCCAGAAATCGGAATTGAACCGACGACCTACTGATTACGAATCAGTTGCTCTACCAACTGAGCTATTCTGGCGAAACGGGAGGAAATTGTTAGACCAGAGGGGGGCGCGTGGTCAAGGGAAAAGAGCGAGTTTGGCGGACTGGGGGAGGGTGGATTTTCACGGAAGTTGAGGATAGCTTACAAGGTGAGGGAAGATGTGGCCATGTGGCCGGTGTAGGCTGTGACTTCTGGAGGTATGCGTGGGGGTAGCGGAAAGGACCGTCGTCAAGGATAGTTTCAGGGGCATGGTTATCGTGTCCTGGCTCTCCATCATTTTGCTTGGCGGGGTCTGGATATGGCATACCTATCACGAGTTCAGCGTCCGGGTCGATGCGTTGAGGGCGGAGCATTATGAGGAGAAGCGTACGCTGGTCAGGCAGGAGGTCGTCAAGGCCGTGGCCCTGATTCAAGAGCGCCGTCATGCAGCCATGCTGGATTTGCTGGGCGATATTGCTGCCAGGATGGACAAGGCAAAGGCGCAGGCGCGAACGTTGGCTGCTCTCGATCCCGGGTTGTCTGATGCCGCTGTCAGAAAATCCGTGACCGCTGTTTTGGCGGCGGGCGGTGGGGCTTTGGAAAAAGTTTATACCGTACGAGGTGATACGGTTTTTCTCCTTGAGCCGGCTTCGGCTGATTGCGAAACTCGGGAGGCGCTGGACCAGTTGGTCGGGCAGTTGTCCGGCGTCGAAGAGGGCGAGCAGCGACTGACGATTTTTCATGACCAGGGTGAACGCCGTAGCACGCTGTTCCTCAAGGTGGAACGGCTTGAGGAGCCCGCCATGCGCATTGTCTCCGGGGCCTGCCTGGAGGCGGCCGAGGCTGCGCTCAAGGCGTCCGTTGCCGACCAGCTCGAGCGCATTTCCTTTGGACAGGGGGGATATCTTTTTGCCGGGACCTGGCGTGGCGTTTCAGTGGTCGGCCCGGCCAAGGGCCAGAACATGTGGGATGTCGCCGATGCCCAAGGAGTCAGACTTGTGCGGGAGCTGGTGGCGGCAGCACGGCGTGGAGGCGACTATGTAACCTACGTCATGCCGGGCATCACCGGAGGGCGCGAGACAAAGAAGATTAGCTACTCACAGGCGATACCGGATTGGAAATGGTATGTTGGTGCGGGCGTCTACGCGGATGACATCGAGGCGGTCATTGCCCGGAATCGAGACGCCCTGGGGATTGACATCCGCTTTCATCTGGCGATCATCGTGTCGGCCCTGCTTTTTCTCGGCCTGCTTTCGTTGGGGTTGTCCAAGCGCGTGGCGGGCCGCATCCGGCGAAACATAGGCTCATTTACCGAGGCCTGGAGCCGCGCCTCGGGGGCCGAGGTCGATCCCGACGACATTCATTACCTTGAATTCAAGCGCCTCGCCGAGGCCGCCAACCGGATGGACGCGGCCAGACGCGCCGCCGAGTTGGCCATGTCGGAGGGCGTTGACCGGCTCGGAGCTCTGGTCTCGAACATTCCGGGAGTTGTCTATCACAGCTCTGTCGGCAAGGAGTCGACGATGCTTTTCGTCAGCGATTCCGTGGAGGAGGTCACCGGCTATCCAGCGTCTGATTTCATTGACAATTCCATTCGCTCTTTCACCTCCATCATGGTGCCTGAGGATGCCCAGTGGGTGTCCCGCGCCATTGAGCACGACATCCGGGATCGCCTGCCGTTTTTCATAGAATACAGAATCATCAGGAAAGACGGCGAAGTGCGCTGGCTTTCCGAACGGGGGCGCGCCCGCTATGACGAGCACGGCGTCCCGCAGTGCCTGGACGGGGTGATCTTTGACATCACGGATAAAAAACGCGTGGAAGACGCGCACCTCAAGCATCTCCATTTCCTCGAAACCCTTGAGCGGCTGGACCGGGACATCCGCCGTACCTCGGACAAGGAGACCATGCTCTCGGACGTTTTGACCACCGTGCGTCGGGCCTTTGATGCCGATCGCAGTTGGCTTGTCACCCAGGCCGACGACGCCATGACAGCCTTCAAGGTGCAGTGCGAGAGCCTTGGAACCGGGGTTCCGTCCCTGAACTCTCCGGGGACACCGATGCCCATGGATGATGAAATGTCGGAAGTGTTTTTCATGGTGTGCAACGCTTCCGGGCCGATGGCGCTGGGAGATTCGAAGGGGATGCCCGTCCCCCGCAGGGTGTCGGCCGTGCACGGGGTCAAGTCCGAGCTTCTGGTCGTGATCCGCCCTCGTCTGGGCGATCCGTGGATCATGGGGCTACACCAATGCAGCAATGTCCGGGAATGGACTCAGGATGAGATGCGACTCTTCACGGAGATCAGCCGCCGGGTGGCAGACGCCCTGAGCACGCAGCTGATGCACGCCGTACTGCGGGAGAGTGAGGAGAAGTTCCGCACCTTCAGCGAACAGACCATGGTCGGCGTTTGCGTGGTGCAGGATGACCGGATCGTTTTCGCCAACACGGCCTATTGCGACATATTCGAAATGAGTGTGGACGAGATGCTTGCATTGGAGCCGGGGGAATACGTCAACCTGGTACATCCGGGCGACCGGCAGTTCCTCTTGGCTCAAGCTCGGAAGAAGCAGTCTGGAGATGTCGATACCGTGTCATCCTACGTCTGGCGCGCCTTGACCGCCACGGGCCAGACCAGGTGGGTCGAGATCCACTCGCGCACCGTGACCCTGGCCGGGAAACTGGCGGTGTTGGTTTCCCTGGCGGACATCACGGACCAGAAGATCGCCCACGATGCGCTGGAAACGGCTGTCGGAGAAAGGACTGCGGACCTGACGCGAAAAGCCGAGGAGCTGGAGGCCGCCAATAGGCGGCTTAAGAACCTCGACCAGCTCAAGTCGGCGTTTCTGACCAGCGTGACTCACGATCTACGCACGCCCATGACCTCGGTGCTGGGCTTTGCAAAGCTCATCCGCAAAGATCTTGAAAGGGCGCTTGAGGAGCACGGCTGCTCTCCAGAGACTCGGCCACCCGTCATGGATCGCATATTCAAGAACGTCAAGATCATCGAGAATGAAGGGCATAGGCTGGCCCAGATCATAGACGAGTTTTTGATCCTGTCGTCCCTGGAGGACGGGACCGCCGTATGGGATGACAGGCCGCTTGACGCCCGCCAGTGCGTCCTCCGGGCGGTTGACCGGGTCATGACGCGGACGGCAACCGGACATGAGGTGCGCGTTGTCCACGAGTTGGCCGATGATATCCCGACGATCTTTTTCGATCAGGGGCGGTTCGAGCTGCTTCTGGACAACCTGCTGGACAATGCCGTCAAGTATGCCCCGGACGGAGGAACGGTCACGATCCGGCTGAATGGCGGTGACCGGGGCGGGCTGATTCTTTCCGTGAGCGACACGGGCAGCGGCATCCCGGTCGAAGAGCAGTCGGCCATATTCAACGCCTTCCATCAGATCGAATCGGGAGACACCCTG
>CAMYLL010000310.1 GCA_947259235.1 uncultured Pseudodesulfovibrio sp.
GTCATCACCGATTCCGAGCTACGCGATTGCGACACCGAGGAAGCGGCCCACGACCGGCTGGAGATGCTGCTCAACCTCACTCCCCGCAGCGGGCAGTTCTGGGTTGGCGGCGACCTGGGCTACACCAACGACCCCACCGAGATCGTCGTATTCCAGGAGACGGAGATCGGCGAGCGGACGCTGCTGAAGATGATCCTGCGCGTGCATCTTGAACACGTTTCCTATCCGCACATCGCCCAGATCATCGCGCTGCTGGAGCGTTACTACACCCCGGCGGGCATCGGCGTGGACAACGGCGGAAACGGTCTGGCGGTGGTTCAGGAGCTGCTCACCCTGGACAAGTACAAAGGGCTGGAGCTGGAAGGCAGGCTCAAGGGATACGACTTCGGCGGCATGACCCGGCTGGCGGTGCGGGACGGCAAGGAAATCAAGAAGCGAACCAAGGAGCTGATGACCAGCCTCATCAACGGAGCCCTACAGCGTAAGCAGGTCATTTTCCCCTCGGACGACCTGGAGGTGGAAGACCAGTTCACCACCCACACCTACACCCTGCGGGACGGCAAGATCATCTATTCCAAGGGCAACGACCACATCATCGACGCGGTGCGCTGCGCCATGCTGATCCGGGAAGAAGGTAATCTCGACCCGGTCGGCGAAGAGGTGGTTTCGCTCAAACCCGTGCTCACCAATCCGGTCTTCATCTGATCGCATCCTCCGACGCTTTCCACCCCGCTCCGGTAAGTAACCGGCATCGAGCCGGGTTCGGCCCACACGGGCCGGATGTGCGGCTGTCATGGCAGAAACTACCGAGAGGATCACGTGGAAAGCACCGCCCATCAGGACGAACAACCAGAAAGCCTGGACACCACCGGCTTTGTCATCGCGCCGCTGGCCGCAGCGGCAGCGCTCGACTCGGCCGCCTTCGCCAAGGTGAACGCCGCCGAAGCGATTCCTGCCACCTGGGAAGAACGCGCCCGTAAGGCCTGGGAATACTACGTCGAGGAGCCGCTGGTGAAGAACTGCGTCAACTCCTGGCGCACCTTCGCCGTGGGCGACGAGATCAAGATCACCAGCGATGACGAGAACCTCAAGGAGCAGGCTCTGGAGGCCGCCTGGCGGTTGAACGTCACGCAATTCATCAAGGACATGGTTCTTCAGCTCCTGGTGAAAGGTGACGCCATCGGCTTCAAGCGCTTCACCAAGTCCGGCCAGGACATCGAGGAACTGGTCTGCGTCAACCCGGTCTCGGTCAAGGTCAAATACGCCCAGGGCGAGCTGATCGAGGCCCGGCAATTTCCCGAGGACACCCCCGGCGGCGGGGAATCTATCCCGCTGCCCGTCGAACAGGTGGTCCACCTCAAATGGGATGCTCCAGCCTTCTCGCCCCGGGGCAACTCCCTCGTGCTTCCCGCCTTTCAAGCCATCGAACTGTTGCGCGACTACCGCCGAGCCGAACAGGCCATCGCCAAGCGCTGGGCCACGCCGTTCCGCCTGCTCAAGGTGGGCGGCGCGTTCGGCCAGAAGATGGTGATGCCGGACCAGCGGATGCTCGAACAGGTCCGCGACATGGTCAACAAGATGGACATGAAAAGCGGCCTGGTGGTCCCGTTCTACGTCAATGTCGAAACCCACGGCACCGATGGCCAGGTCCTCAACGTCGAGGACAAGGTCAAGGAGGTGAAGGAAGACATCGTGGTGGCCCTGGGTCTGTCACGCTCGCTGGTGACCGGCGACGGCCCGAATTTCGCCACCGCCTCGGTGAGCATGCAGAAGATGATGGTCATGATCCGCGAGATCAAACAGGCCGCACGCAAGCTCCTCGACTGGGTGTTCGACGACTGGATGGAGCTGAACGGCCACGGCGACAAGAGCATCCAGTTTATCTTCAACGACCTCGACCCCAGCGACGCGGTCGATTTCAAGAAGCTTCTCATCGAACTCTACGACCGCAAACTCATCAGCCGCTCCAGCCTTCAGCTCAAGATGGACCTGGACCCGGACATCGAGGCTGCCAACCGCGAGACCGAACGCAAGCAGATCGACCTGATGGACGAGAAACAGGTGAAGCCGGTGGTGGATATGGTCGTCTCCGGCATCCTCAGCGTGCCTCGCGCCCGGAAGATGCTCGGAATTCCGGCCGAAGACGATGAACCCACGGCGGAGGCGGCATTGGTCTGGTCGGGCGACCTGGAGTCCACCGGCGATGCGGCCGTGTGCGACGAGTGCAGCCACTTCATTGCTGACACCAACCACTGCCGGGTCCACAACAGCGAGCGCACCTTCGACGCCCCGGCCTGTCGCTTCATCGACCGCCGGGAGCCCCGCTGATGCCATCGGACCTCAAGCAGCGCATCCAGGCGGCCACACTGAAAAGCCTGACGGCCCGCAACCGCTACAACGACCAGGTCACGGCCCAACTCACCCAGGCGCTGAAACAGGCCGAAGACGAGGTCGCCCGCGCCATCCTTCAGTACCGCTCCCTCGGCTCCCTGCCGGACAACAAGCTCGCCGCGCTCAAGGGGCTGGAAAAGCTCCAGCTCGAACTCGACGACACCATGAAGCGGCTCAAGCGGGAGCAGACCCTGGTCTTTCGCAAGACGACCAAGGACTCCTTCAAGCTCGGCATCCAGCAGGGAATCGGAGAGCTCGCCGACGCCGCGCTGCCGTTCTACGCCGACCTCAAGCCCGAAGGCATCGATAAGCTGGCCACCAAGGTGTTCACCATCGTCGACACCAATGCCCTCGACTTCATGGCGCAGTACAACCTCACACTCGCCGGTGACGTTCATCGCGAACTCGCAGGCGGGATCAAGCGCACCATCCTGAACGGCATCGCCACGGGCAAGGGAGCCGACGACATCGTCCGGGACATGGGGAAGGTAATCGTCGACAAGGATTCCTTTCGCCAGGCCGGAAGCCGGGTGTTCAGCAAGGCCCAGTACCGCATGGAGATGATCGCCCGCACCGAGGTCCTCCGCGCCCACAACATGGGCAGGCTCAAGTTCCACGAGCGGGTCGGCATCCAGAAACTGGAATGGCTGGCCATGGAGGACGAGCGCATGTGCCCGGTCTGCGGCGGCCTGGACGGCAAGACTTTTCCCATCGACAAGTTCCCCCAGCAACCCGCGCATCCGCACTGCCGCTGCACAAATATCGTGGCCTGGCCGATGACCGTCTGCGGCAGCGAGATGGTCGCCAAGGCCGCCACCCAGGCATCGCAGGGGGACGCCTGCATTCTCCCGCCCCACGTGCTGGAAGGCATGGCCGACGCCCAGGCCAAGGAGAACGCCAAGCTCAAGAGCGCCTTTGAAAACGGCGACATCGCCGACCTCGGCTCGCTGACGGTCAAACAGCTCCAGACCCTGGCGAAACAGAACGGCGTGGCCATCGCCCGGACCAAGGCCGATTTCATCAAGCTGCTCGATCTGGCCGAACCCGGGATCGATCACGGTGACCTGGCCGGAGCGGCACTCAGCGCCAAGCTCAAGGAACACAAGATCGGCCTGCTGCGGACCAAGGAAGAACTGGTCGATTTGCTCGGGCTGAAGCAGACGGAACTCAAACAGGCCAAGCTGCTCGCCGCCCAGATGGCAAAGATCCCTCCCGCCGAGGGGCTGGAGGGCATGACCGCCCAGCAGCTCAATGAGATGGCGAAGGAGAACGGCATC
>CAMYLL010000311.1 GCA_947259235.1 uncultured Pseudodesulfovibrio sp.
CCATGGGGATCCCCTGGCGCATGAGCAGCTCGTTGCCCGTGCAGCACAGCCCGGCCACGTTGATGCCCGTTGCGCCGAGTTTTTTTGCCTCGGCAAGCATCTCGGGCTCGCGTGCGGCGGCCAGGATCATCTCCGAGATCACCGGGTTGTGGCCGTGCACGAGGATGTTGACCTGGTCTTTCTTGATGACGCCGAGGTTGGCGGTGGACATCTTGGGCGTGGGCGTGCCGAAGATGACGTCCGACAGCTCCGTGCCGATCATGGACCCGGCCCAGCCGTCGGCCAGGGCGGTGCGCGCCGCGTGGATGAGGGTGTTGGGCGCGTCGTTGTCGCAGCCCATGTGGGTGCGGTGCATCATCTCGGCGATCTCGCGGTCCACGCCGCGCGGGGTCATGCCCAGGGAGGCCCAGAGGTCCCTGCGCTTCTGCGGCGCGCGGCCAAGGAAGCCCACGGCCTTTCTGCGGCTGCCGAAGGCGTCGTAGCAGGCGTCCATGACGTCGCGGGCCACGGCCATGACCTCCCGGCCCTCGGTGGCCACGCCCAGCTCGGCGGCGATGGCAACGAGTTTGGCCTCGTCGGTGATCCGGTAGTCGGCGGTGGTTCCCTCGACAATGGCCTCCAGCACCTCGATGAGATCGCGGCCGTGGTCGGAGTGGCCCGCCGCGCCGCCGGCCACGAAGCGGCCGAAGTTGCGCGCCACCACCACGTCCGCGTCCGCGCCGCAGACGCCGCGCGGGTTCTTGCTGGTGATGCGGCACGGGCCCATGGTGCAGTTGCGACAGGACGTGCCCAGCTCGCATATTTTGCAGTGGGGGGTCTGCTGGTCCAGCCGCTCGTGGACGGTTTCGATGCCTTCGGCCCTGGCCTTGGTGATCATGGCCTGGGCGTCTTCCCAGATGGAGAGTTCTTCGACGGGTCTTGGTTCTTTTGCCATACGCTCCTCCGAATCCCTGTTATGCCGGGCAGATGCGCTCGGCGGGGTTGATGATGGAAGGTTTTGTTCATGCAAAACTACCCGATCGGGAGCTTTGCGTATGTCAGATAGCCGACAAAAAAGGTCGGAAAAGAAAAAAAGACGTGAGCGAGGGAGACGGTCCCTGTCCGGCCTGTTTTGTTTCGGTTTTCAAAGAAACGCGATCCGGCGAATCGGCCTTGTGGCCGTGCCGGGGTCGCCATGAATGAATCGGCTATCCGGCCGGAGTCCGCTCCAGGGCCTCCAGCCGGGGGATGAAGTAGCTGCCCCGGCCCCGCTTCTCCATCAGCCCGGCCCGGACCATGTCGTTGAGCAGGGTGGAGACGGTCTGACGCGAGGCGCCCATGAGCTGGGCCAGTTGTTCCATGGTCAGGCCCATGGAGATGACCAGCCCTTCGCCTTCGGGCACGCCGTTGTCCCTGGCCTCAATGAGGATGTAGTCCATGAGCCTGTCGTATATGTCCTTGAAGGCCAGGCCGCCGATGATGGAAAAGGAGTTTTGCAGGATGTTGCCCAGGACCCGGACCATGGTTCTGGTGAATAGGGGGACCTCCGCCATGCACCGCTTGACGGACTGGACGTCGGCCAGCAGCAGGCGCGTGTCGTCCAGGGCCTGGATGAAGCACCCGGCGTGGGTGGAGTACAGATCGCCCGGGCCGAGTATGCCCAGGGTGAACTCCTTGTCTTCGTAAGCCAGATAGATGCGCACCCTCCCCTCGGCAATGATGAAGGCGAGGTTCTCCGTCGAGTCCGCGTCAAAGGCGATGGCCCCTCTGGGCCAGGACCGCTCGGCAAAGACGGCGCGCAGCTCCGCCAGCTCGTCTTTCTCCAGCGCATCGAGCAGATTGACCCCTGAAAACTTCATACGCGGCTCTCCTTTGGAAACAATACGGCCACAAACATAGCACGGAAAAGTCGCTATCGTCCAATGAACCCGTCTTGCCCGTCGTTCTTTTGTCTTGAAATGTACCGCCTCTTGCGGAAAGGTATGAGCATGAAACACCCTCTGTGTCTGGCGGGTCTCGCGGCGCTCCTGTTGGCGCTCTGGTTTGCGGCCGGACCCGCTCCGGCGGCCGATCCCCCTTCGGAAGCCGCCCCCTCTGCGGTAGCCGATCCGTGGAAACCGTCACCCGCCTGCGTCTTTGCCATGCCTCCCGCGGGCCATGTTGTCCGGGCTGACGGAACCGGGTTCCTGCCTGTCCTCCTGCGCGAGGTGTTCGAGCCGGCGGGCTACACCTTCACCTTTCGTCCCCTGCCCTATGACCGGGCAGTGGACGATCTGACCCGCGGCGGGGTGGACTGCACCCTGGACGTGGACCGGCCGCGCACGAACATCGTGCGGGGGCGGACCACACTGGCCCTGTACGACCTGAGCGCGGCCCACCTGCGGACCACGGACTGGCGGGGCGTTTCTTCCCTGGCAGGAGAGCGGGTGGTCTATCAACACGGCTTCGACCCCCAGGACCTCCTGCCCGTCACGTTCCTGCCCCAGCCGGTCTTCGATCTCGCGTCCGCGTTTCACATGCTCGACCGGAAGCTGGCGGCCTATGCCCTGGACGACGCCAACCTGCTGCGTGCCGCCATGGCCGAAACCGACTACGGCAGCGACCAGTTCATGATCTCGCCCATCAAGACCATGAAGGTCACCCCGATCTTCGCGGATACGGAAACCGGCCGTGCCCTGCGCGATATCTATGACAGCAGGATGGCCGAGCTGAGGACTTCCGGGGCCTTGGAGGCCATCCTGCGCCGGGGCGGGCTCGACGAGTCGAAGGTCGCGCGCATTCTCGACGCGGTCTCCGAGAGCCTTCCAAAGGCACGGTGATGCCATGGACGAATACAGCCGCATAGCCCCCCTTTACGACGGTGTGGTCGGCCCCTTTCTGAAGCCGGTTCACGAGGCCATGCTGGACAGCCTGCATGCCGCCGGGTGCGGCTCGGTGGTGGACCTGTGTTGCGGCACTGGACTGCTGGCCGGGATGGCCGCACAGGCGGGACTGCGCGCCGTGGGCGTGGATATCTCTGCGGCCATGCTCACCCGGGCACGCGCACGACGGCCAAGGGCGGCCTTTATCCTGGGCGACGCCACGGCCACGGGCCTTGACGACGGCTCCTTTGCCGGGTGCGTGGTCAGCTTCGCCCTGCACGAAAAGCCCGCGCCCACAGGGCAGGCTATCCTGGCCGAGGCGCGCAGGCTGGTGGGCCCTGGCGGACTGATTCTGGTGGCGGACTACCGCCCCGCGTCCGGCGCGCCCCTGACCGGGCTGGCCATCCGTCTGGTGGAGCGGCTGGCCGGGCGGGAGCACAGCGCCTGCTTCCGGGCCTTCATGAAGGCCGGGGGCACTGAGCCGTTCCTGCGGCTGGCCGGGCTGTCACCCAGGCCCGTGGCCTTTTTCATGGGCGGCTGGGCCGGGCTTTACCGGGCCGGGGCCTGACGGGGCAGACGGTTAGCTCGACTCGGCTCTGGCCCTCTTCTTGACCCGCAGGTTGAGGAACTCCACGAAGAGAGAAAAGGCCATGGCGAAGTAGATGTATCCCCGGTCGATGTGCTTGTGCATGCCCTCGGCCATGAGGAAGATGCCCACCAGGAGCAGGAAGGAGAAGGCGAGCATCTGGACCGTGGGGTGGTTGGAGACGAAGGCGCTCACCGGTCCGGCGAAGAAGAGCATCA
>CAMYLL010000312.1 GCA_947259235.1 uncultured Pseudodesulfovibrio sp.
GTGGTAGGAGCTTCGAAATGATATTCCCAACTCTTCCCCATACGGCCTCCTGCTGACCGGCTCCAAAATCTATTCCTGTGCAATCACTTCCGAAAAGCGTTCAAAGCTGTTCGCCAAGGCAAACTCGACCCCATTCCCAATTGCCTCGAAATGAGCTTGTCCACACTTGATTTTGGCCTGTTCTGCCGATCGTAGAGCCCCGGCCAAGGGGGTACCCTTGGTCTCGACTACGAAGTAAAGCCGGGCCTTGCCGTCGATCTCGACAAGGACGGCCCAGTCCGGATTGTAGGAGCCAAGTGGGGTATCAATCTTGAACCAGCCGGGGAGCTTGGCGTAGACCTTGATGTCGTCGCTGCTCTCGAACTGCTTGGCGAAATCGGCTTCGACGGACGAATCATAGACCACGTGGTCATAAACGGACTTGGTGCTCTCCAGCATGTTCTTGTGCAGGTAGCCGTAGAGTTCTTCCTTTTCGAACAGTTCCTGGGCAAAGAAGTGCGAATCGCCAAGCTTTTGGTACTTGATGCCATCGACGATGAACAGGCGCATCTGCTGCTTGATTGTGGCCGCGACCTGTTCAATGTACTTCTGTGGATTGTTCTTGAACTTGGGGAGAGTCCCGCTCTGCTTCAGGATCGCCACCAGGGTTTTGCGAGTCAGGTTCGTTTCGTTCTGCAGGTAGGTCAGCAGATCGGGCAGTTCGAAATCCCGCGCTTCATATACATGGATGCTCTGGGTGGGATCGGCCATTGCCACGCCGCCGCGTGTGATTTCCGCCTGGCTCTTGCGGTACACGAAACGGGCCTTGCCCACGACCAACCCGGTGCTGATTTCCTCTGCGCATTTTGTGATGAGCTTCTCGGGATCAAAATCCACACGGAAGGTCGTCTTGAACTTTATCCGATCCCAGAGGGCCTTGAACTCCTCGCTTTCCAGCACGGCCCGTTTGACTGAAACGGATATTCGCTTGTCGGCATCATTGATGTTGAGCTTGCCCGCCACCTTCTTCAGCACATGAGCGATCTGCGGGGCCTGCTCGGTATAGGCCTCAGGCAAATCCAACGCCTTGTTCTTGAGCGCTATGCGTAGGGTGTCCTGCACCTTGCCCCTGGTGTCAATGTAGCCCAGCCGCTGGAAATGATCGAACAGCTCGGTGGATGCCTCTGTTCCGAGGTGGCTTGTGGTCCCGTCATCCCCAAGGACCAGGACGTTGGCGAAAAGGTGTTTCTCGACCACGCCGAACTTGATGCCCTCGTCCTTCTCAATCTCCTTCTGGAGTTGGGCGGCGAAGTCCTCGTAGGATTCGTTGGCCATGACCGTGAGGGTGTTCACCTCGAACCCGTGGACCCGCTCGCCGTCCTGATTGACCGAGATGCGGAGTCCCCGGCCAATCTCCTGGCGTTTCTTCATGGTCGATGAGGTCTCGTTCAAGGTGCAGATCTGGAAGACGTTGGGGTTATCCCAGCCTTCCTTGAGGGCGGAATGGGAGAAGATGAACTTGAGCTTGGAATCGAAGCTGAGGAGTCTTTCCTTGTCCCGCATGATGAGTTGGTAGGCGCTTTCGTCGGCAGCCGTCTTGCCTTCGCCGCTGGAATCCTTGAAACGCTCCGATCCAGTGGCGTCCTTTTTCTTGTCGATGGCGAAGTACCCGTCGTGAACGCCTTCCGCCGCAGTTTCCCGGTCAACGCCCTCAAACAGAGTGTTGTATTTGGGCTTGCGGATGGCCTTTTGGTATTCCTCTTCAAACATGACGGAGTATTTGCCCTTGATCGGATTCCCGTCCTCGTCATAGTCCCTGTAGTTGGCCACGCGGTCGATGAAAAACAGGCTCAGCACCTTGATGCCCATGGGGCGCAGGCGCAACTCCTTGTTCAGGTGTTCCTCGATGGTCTTCTGAATTTGCAGCCGCTTGTATTGGTCCGGGTCAACCTCACCTATGGTCTGACCCAGGCGGACGATTTCGTCTTGGCTGGTGAAATTGATGTACTCGTTCCCTGGCTCGCAATAGATGTCGCTGATTATGTATCCGTCATACACGTCGCGCCCGCCGGAGAGGTCGAGCAGGTCATCGCCGCTTCTGACCGTCTTGGCCATACGCCGGACCTCGCCGCCTTGGCGAACGTCGAGTTCGATCCTGGCCGTGATCGGGCTCCGCCGGTTGTCCACGCCCAGCAGCTTGATGTAAGCCTTGTTGTGACTGTCCTGGACCTGGATTCCGGCCACCTCGATCTGTTTGACCAGCTTTTGCTCGTAGGCGTCCACGGAATCCAGCTTGTAGAGCATGTGGTGCTTGTCCACGTGTGTGGCGGAAAAGCCCAGCGTGCAGAGCGGATTGAGGGAGGCGATGGCCTTCTTGCTCTTGGGCGTGGTGGCCACGCTCTGGGGCTCGTCGATGATGACGATGGGGTTGGTCTCCTGGATGAATTCGATGGGCCGGGAGCCGGTCATCCGGTCGTGGGGTCGGTGGATGATGTTGGCCTTGTCCTCCTTGGTCGGGTCGGTGAAGCTTTTCCGGAAGGCATCGATGTTGATGACCATGATCTGGATGGCGTCCGTGGTGGCGAAATTCCTGACGTTAGCCAAATTGCCTTTTCGATTGTTATCATAGACAAAATAGCCAAACGGGACGTTTTCATACAGTGCTCGGAAGTGCTCCTCCATCATCTGGAGCGACTTGTAGACGCCCTCCTTGATGGCCACTGACGGGACGACGATGATGAACTTGGTGAACCCGTAGAGTTGGTTGAATTCGAAGATACTTCGCAGGTAAACATACGTTTTTCCCGTTCCGGTTTCCATCTCCACCGTGAAGTTGAGGGGGAGAGGGCCTGAAACCTTTTCAGAGGGGGCAAGGCCGTTCTTGAGCTGTGTTCTCCTGATGTTGGCGAGAATGTCTTCTTCGAGCAGACGGAGGCGGTTGCCGATGCCGAGGGCGTTCATGTCCGCATGGGACAAGAGGGCTCCTTCACCAAAGGCCTTCAAGGGGGCGACCGTGAAGTTGGTGCGGCAGACCTCCTGGCCTTCGAAGATGGAGGTGATCGAGGATATGGCTTCCTGCTGATAGCCGAGGTCAGGGTTGAATTGGATTTTCATGTCTAGTCTTGTCCCTCAGGCAACCTGGGGCAATCCTTCATGAGTTTTTTTTCTGTGGAATTCACACGCCGCTCAAGTTTTTTCAGATCCTCTTCGGCAGGCAAATTCTCTGGCACAATTCCACGATCCCCGAGCATGTTTCTCACACTCTTGTTATTCTGGACGTGTTCATCCGTAATCGCTCTTTCTCCGGAAAGATTGTTGCTTTGCACGTTGTGGTTGGTGATCTCGGTAGCCAGATTCTTGGCGGCAATGGTCACGGTCGGCAAAAAGTCGGCCAATGGGCGGGACTTGGTAATCCCATAGCGATTCTTCATGTCCTGGGTTGTATTGCCACCAAACAGGGCGGCGTCGCCCTTGGAGCGAATTCTTCCGAAACCCTTGTTGTCCACGCCCCGTTCATAGATGTTGCGGGACAGCTCGGTCTCGGATTCGGTGAGCTTCTGACGCGCCTGGATGCGATCCCGAAGCCGTATGCGTTCCTCAATAAGCTCCTGCTTCCTGGTCTGAATGGCAAAATAGCTCTGCGCGAAGGCGATGGGCTCTTTGC
>CAMYLL010000313.1 GCA_947259235.1 uncultured Pseudodesulfovibrio sp.
CTTGCTCATCCCCGACAAAGAGCCTTGAGCGATACCGGCGAGGATCACGCCCGAGCACAATCCGATCCAGTCAAGCAAAGCACGAAAAAAGGGTTACGGATTTGGTTTCGTAACCCCTTGTCTTTCCTGGTCGGGATGAGAGGATTTGAACCTCCGGTCTCTGCGTCCCGAACGCAGCGCTCTACCAGACTGAGCCACATCCCGTTGCGTGAGAGGGGTGATTAGCCCAGCGAAATGGAAAAGGCAAGGTAAAAATGAGGGATCGCGCATGATGATGGACAAAGAATCCAATTGTGCCTATCATATGCTATTGAATGATTAACTCGAAATAATCATATGGAATAGATAGCCGCCGATGGCCGGTTCGGGTATGGATATCTCTGTTTCGGCCTCGGTGGCCTCGGTGGTGCTTGCGGTTTGACCCGGAATCAGGAAGGAGACGGATTAGTGATCAAAGTTCTTGTCGTGGATGATTCGGCCTTCATGCGTAAGGCTATCAGCACGATGCTTGGCAAGGATCCGGGAATCAAGGTCGTAGGGACGGCGCGCGATGGCCTGGAAGGCCTGGATATGGTGCGTAAGCTCAACCCCGATGTCGTGACAATGGACATCGAGATGCCCAAGATGGACGGTCTGACCGCTCTGCGTCATATAATGATGGAAGCCCCACGGCCCGTTCTCATGGTCAGTTCGCTGACGACCGAGGGAGCCGAGGCGACCCTCAAGGCCATGGAACTCGGGGCTGTCGATTTTATTCCCAAGCAGCTGTCCAAGGTGTCGCTGGACATCGTCAAGATCGAGAAGGACCTCATTGCTCGGGTCAAGACGGTGGCGGCGCGCAAGATGCGCCATGTGCCTACTCGTCCTTCCGCGTCTCGGCCAGCGGCAGCCCAGGTCCCTCGGCCCGCGATCACCCCTGGAGGCAGGCCAGTGCGCGATGTCGTGGCCATCGGCGTTTCCACCGGAGGGCCGCCCGTCGTGCAGAAGATCCTCTCTTCTCTCCCGGCTGATTTCCCCGCCAGCATCGTCATCGCCCAGCACATGCCCGCCGCGTTCACAGGGCCTTTTGCCAAGCGGCTCGACAGCGTCAGCAAAATTTCGGTCAAAGAGGCGGAGAACGGTGACGTGCTTCGTCCCGGTTGCGCCTTTGTCGCACCTGGGGGACGGCATATCGTTCTTGACCAGCGGGTGAGCAGGGTGGACGTCGTGGTGACAGACCAGCCTGCCGACGCACTGTACAAGCCCTCGGCCAATGTGCTCATAAGCTCTGTGGCCCAGGCCGTGGGCAAACGTGGGCTCGGCGTTATCCTGACCGGCATGGGCAGCGATGGCTGCGAGGGGGTGCGCGACCTCAAGGGCAAGGGCGGCCGCGCACTGGCTCAGAGTGATTCCACTTGCGTGGTTTATGGAATGCCCAAGGCTATCGTCGATGAGGATCTGGCTGACGAGATCGTCGATCTCGACGACATGGCCGAGGCCATTATCGCCAGTCTGTACAAGTAAAACTCCAGACGGACTGTGCAGAATCCACCGGAGGAGGCCTGATTTTATGGCGGAATGCAGCGAATACCTTTCTCTTTTGAAAAGCGATGACAAGGAAATAGTCCGCGAGGGCGCGTTTCGTGCCGGTGAGGAGAACTGCGTCGCGGCTGTCGGCCTTTTGGCCGAGCTCTTGCAGACCAATCACCTTGGTGTTCAGGAGGCTGCGGACAGCTCCCTGCGCAAGATCGGCGGGAGCGAGACGGTCCAGGCGGTTCTGCCGCTGCTTCGTTCAGACGAGGCTCCGGTGCGCAACCTTTCCATGGATATCCTGCGTGAAGTGGGCGGGCAGGACATGCCGTCACTCATCGCGCTCATACATGACGGTGATCCCGACATTCGAATTTTCGTGGCCGACATCCTCGGCTCGACTGACAACGTCATGGCTGTCGAGCCCCTGTGCGATGCGCTGCTCAGGGACCCGGAGGTCAACGTCAGGTATCAGGCCGCAGTCAGCCTGGGCGAGCTGGGCAAGCCCGAAGCCGCCCCCTGCCTGAACAAAGCCATTGAGGACGAGGAGTGGGTGCAATATTCCGTCATCGAAGCTCTGACCAAAATCGGTCATTCGAGTTCCGTGGGGGCGCTGATCAAGGCGCTGGACCATGCCTCCGACCTTGTGGCGTCCATGATCATAGATTCTCTGGGCGAACTGGGCGACATAAAGGCCGTGACCATGCTGCTGCGACGTATGGATGAGTCTCCGACAGCCCTGCGCAACAAGATAGTCAAGGCCGTGGTCAAGATTCTGGGCGGAAAGTCGCTGACCCTGCTCAAGGCGGATGAGCGCGAACGTTTTCGGGAGTATCTCCTCGTTGCGCTGAAGGATGAAGATGAGGAGATTCAGGACGCGGCGATCCATGGACTGGCCCATGTCGGCGGCGAAGATGCTTCCAAGGGCATCTTGCGAATTGCGGGCGCGCTGGATCAGGACAGGGACCAGGAACGACTGGGTACCATCATTGGCTGCCTGGCCGAGATCGGCCTGACGGAAGCACTCAAGAGCGGCCTGCTCGGCGACGACCAAGCCACGGCCCATGTGGCGGTTCAATCACTTTCCATGATTACTCCCGCATCCTGCGATAATGAACATGCCGTGTGCAACGTTCTCATGGAAGCATTCTGGAAAGTCGGGCTGCCCATTCAGCGGCAGATAATCAGTGTGGCTGCTGAGCGTGGGAGTGAGCAAGCCAAGGATTTTTTCATCAAGGTTCTCGACGAGCACACGGACGGTACTGTGCTCAAGAGCGTTGTGTACCTGCTGGGCGAGAAGCTTCGCCTTTCAGAGGTTGTCGACAGGATTTTCCCCCTGCTTGACCATCAGTACGACGACGTCAAGGAGGCGGCCCTTGAGGCCTGCATCGCCATTGACGGACCGGAAGTGCGCGAGCGTTTTATCTCCATGTTCGCCAGCGACGAGCCGATTCATCGGCTGATGGCCGTCTATGCCTTGGGCAAGCTCGGTGTGTCACAGAATATGGACATCCTCACGCGGGCCATTGAGGACGCCGTGCCGGATATCCGCAAGGTCGCCATCGAAGCTCTGGCCTCCGAGTGCGACATCAGCGACGCATGGCAGCCTCTGGTTCTCTCGAAGCTCAACGACGAGAGCAAGGATGTCCGACTGACGGTCATTGAGATTCTGGGGCAGTGTTTCGTGGAGGGGTTCATTCCTCATCTGGTCGCCGCTCTGGACGATGCGGATGACTGGGTAAAAATCCGCGCCATCGACGCCCTTGGCGAGCATGCGGCGGCTCAGGCCGTACCCAAATTGATTGAGATGCTTGAAAATCCGAACCGATTTGTGGTCATGAAGATCATCGAGGCTCTGGGAAACATTGGCGGAACATCCGCGTTTCGCGCCTTGCTTGAGATCACCAACAGCGATGAATACGAACTGGTCAACGCCGCCGAGGAATCCATCGCCAAGATACAGGAAGCCCAGGAGTAGGCGAGCCAGATGTCTTCGCTTTTTTCAAAGACAATCTCCCTTGGGAAGGAACTCAAGATCACGGATCAGGAGTTTCAGAACCTCAGGGATTTCATCTATGCGCAGTGCGGCATATATATTGCCGACAACCGCA
>CAMYLL010000314.1 GCA_947259235.1 uncultured Pseudodesulfovibrio sp.
GCGCAGGCCGATCCAGGCGAGCCCCAGGGGGAAGGCCAGGGCGGCAAGAGGGAAGTGAAACACCGGATTGGCAAAGCCGATCCAGGCGCCCAGGGTCGCTATGAGGACGAGAGTCGGCACCGACTACTCCTCCAGGGGGTCTATGCGGATGGACCAGACCTGACGTTCGTCGGATTGGAGGATGGTGAACTTTCTGTTGTCGAAAGTGAAGAATTCCCCCTCGTTGGGGATTCGTCCGGCCATGGCCGCGAGAGAGCCGCCTATGGAGTCCACCTCGCCGCTTTCCAGATTCAGGGCGCATTTTTCGCACACTTCATCGAGCAGGGCGCGGCCAGAGACGACAAAAACCTTGTCTTCCACTTCCAGAATCTCATCGGGACGATCCTGGTCGTATTCGTCCGAGATGTCTCCGACGATTTCCTCCAGCACGTCCTCCATGGTGACCATGCCAGCCGTGCCGCCGTACTCGTCCTGGACTATGGCCATGTGGAGCTTTTCACGCTTGAAGGTGGCCAGAACCACATCAAGGCCCATGTCCTCGGGCACGAAGTAGGCAGGGCGCATCAGTCCGATCACGGGCATGTCGCTGCGACATTCGAGCAGCGGCTGCAACAAGTCCTTGGCATGCACGATGCCGAGAATGTGATCCCTGTTGTCCTTGTATATGGGAATTCTGGAATGGGCGCCCTGGTTGAGGACGATTTCGGCTATGTCCTTGATCGTGCTCGAACTGTCGGCGCAGGCCATGTCCGTACGCGGGACCATGATTTCCGAGATTTGTTTTTCGCTGAAATCCAATATGTTCAGAAGCATCGAGACTTCATCGCTCTCGATTTCCCCTTCGGCCTTGGCTTCGAGGATGTGCTCTTCCAACTGCTGTCCGTTGGAGCCGAATAATTTCTTGAAGATGTTGGATAATCGACTGTCAGACCCTTCGTCCAAGACAAGACTCCTTAAATATTGATTGTTATATTTCGTCTGCCGCAGGAAACGGATCCTGCTCGCAGGAATGATTGCAGATTCATTAATTAGTCTGTGGCGTACCCGGTGTCAATACTCGGGCCTGCCGGTTTTGTTACAACAGGCCGCGCTTTTTCAGATCTATTTCAAGACACGATATGGCGGCAGGGGTGACGCCGGAAATACGGCTCGCCTGACCGAGTGTGAGAGGCTGGACCGAGGTCAGCTTTTCCACCACTTCGCGGGTGAGACCGGAGACCGACGCATAATCCGTTTCCGCAGGCAGAAGCACATCCTCAAGCAGCCTTGATTTGGCCACGAGGTCCTCCTGTTTCTTCAGATACCCTTCGTAACGAATCTGCGTTTCCGCCTCGGCCAGGACATCGTCGTCCATCCCGGCGAGAGCGGGGTAAAAGACGGCCAGGCTCTGGATGGAAACCTGGGGCTGGCGAAGCAGGGCGGCCAGTTCAACGGCCTTTCCCGGAACCACGGCCCCGATGCTCTCCATGATCTCCCTGTTTGCCGCGTCGGGCCGTATCCTAATGGCCTGCATGGCGGCCAGAACGGCCTGCATCCGTTCCTGTTTGACGGAGAAAAGACGCCACTGGTCGTCATCAACCAGTCCGAGGTCTCGCCCGACGGGGGTGAGGCGTTCGTCAGCATTGCCCTCGCGCAGCAGCAGGCGGTGTTCGGCGCGGGAGGTGAACATGCGGTAAGGCTCAAGCGTCCCCTTGGTCACCAGATCATCAACCAAAACGGCCATGTAGGCCTGGTCGCGCAGAAGAAGGAACGGCTCCCGGCCTTGATGCGCACAGACCACGTTCAGGGCTGCCCACAGCCCTTGGGCCGCGGCTTCCTCGTAGCCGGAAGTGCCGTTGATCTGACCCGCGAGATAGAGCCCGGGCAGGACCTTCGTCTCCAGGGTGGGCCGTAGCTGAGTAGGGTGGGCAAAGTCATATTCGATCGCGTAACCCGGACGCACAATCTGGGCGTTCTCCAGGCCGACAATGGCCGCGACCATCTTCTTCTGGACGTCAAAGGGCAGGCTGGTGGGAATACCGCTAGGATACATCTCGGGATGATCCAGGCCTTCCGGCTCGACAAAAATCTGATGGCGGTCCTTTTCCGGGAACCGGGCGACCTTGTCCTCGATGGACGGACAGTATCGTGCGCCTGTGCCTTCGATGACGCCAGTGAACATGGGCGATCGATCGAACCCGGAACGGATGGCCTCATGGGCTTCCGGGTTGGTGTAGGTCAGGTAGCAGGGCACTTGCGGCATGGGCACGCTGGTGTTGCGGAAGCTGAAAGGCTTGGGCGGATCGTCCCCGGGCTGCACTTCCATCTTATCAAAATCAATGGATGATTTGAGCAGGCGCGGGGTAGTGCCTGTCTTGAGCCTGCCCAGCTCCAGGCCGAGGGAGCGTAGATTGTCCGAAAGGGAGCTGGAAGCCGGATCACCCAGTCGGCCGCCGCTGAAATGGTCGAGGCCGACATGGATGAGACCCTTGAGAAATGTGCCGGTGGTCAGCAGGACGGCACGGGAGCGAATAACCTCGCCCAACTGCGTGCGCACGCCGCAGGCGCGGCCGTTGTCGGTCAGCACTTCATCGGCGGTGTCCTGGAATACCCACAGCTTGTCCTGGGCGAATATGGACTGCTGCACCACCCGCATGTATTCGGCGCGGTCTATCTGCGCCCGGCTGGAGCGCACTGCCGGTCCCTTGCGGGTGTTGAGGATGCGGAACTGGATGCCTGCGGCGTCGGCCCACAGGCCCATCATGCCGCCAAGGGCGTCGATCTCCTTGACCATATGACCCTTGGCCAGCCCGCCGATGGCTGGATTGCAGGAGAGATGGCCTATGCGGTCGACGTTGATGGTCAGCAACAGGGTGGCGAGGCCAAGACGCGAGGAGGCCATGGCCGCTTCGCACCCGGCATGGCCCGCGCCGACCACGATGAGGTCGAAGAACTCGGGAAAAGGGGCTTTTGACTGCATACGCCCTCGCGTTTGGCTGCCGATGCCGTGTGCCCCGTCGGCGTTCCGACTCGGCCCGGACGCGCGGCGTGATAAGGATCAGTCCTGCGGGAGGAGCATGTCGGTGATGACCTTGGCGTCACCGATGGTACTCTTGATGGAACTCCACTCGTTGGGCTGGTGTGCGTTGTGGTTCAGGGTGGCCCAGACCACAGCCTGATACCCCTTGCGACGCAGGAAAGCGGCCACTGTGCCGCCGCCGATGCCTGCCGGACGCGGGGTGTTCCTGTACACCTTCTTGACGCTGGCAATGACCCGCTGCACGATCTCGCTGTCCACAGGCGTTGCCGGTGCGGCCTGCTCGAACATGGTCTTTTCATAGGTGATGGTCACACTGTGCGTCTTTTCGACCTCGCGGCCGAACCCTTCGATGGTTTCGAGCACCTCATCCAGGGAATACTGCGGCAGGACACGGGAATCCACATGAAAGACGTCGCGGCCGGGGATGGTGTTGACGTTCTCCACGTTGGCCTCTTTCTTGGTCGGCTCAAAGGTGGAGTAGGGCGGGTCATAGATCGGGTCTTCGGCATCGTAAATGCCGTTGAGCTGCTTGATCTTGAGAATGAAATCCGCAGAGGCGACCAGGGTGTTCACGCCCTGGGACGGCGTGGAG
>CAMYLL010000315.1 GCA_947259235.1 uncultured Pseudodesulfovibrio sp.
GGGGGTGAACCCCTGGCCCGCCGGAGGCGAAATCGTTGCATGTTCCAATGCCGCGCGCGGCGTCCGCGCTCTCCTCGCTCAGATATTCCAGGCGGAGGGTCAGGCGAGTCCGAGGTGGCGGGTCAGAAATTCCCGGGCGCGCAGTTCGGACCAGTAGACGTTGTCCGGGCCGGAGGCCACGAAGCCGACATGGCCGCCGAAGCGGGGCATCTCAAGCATCAGGGCGGGGTTCATCCGGGCTTGGTCCACCGGCTGGCAGCGGGCGGTGAGGAACGGGTCGTTGCGGGCGTTGACGAGCAGGGCGGGTACTCGCACGGAGCCGAGATGCCTGATGCAGCTCGACCGTGTGTAGTAGTCCTCGGCATCGGCAAAACCGTGGAGGGGGGCGGTGAAGCGGTCGTCGAACTCGCGCAGGGAACTGATGCCCTCAAGGCGCGAGACGTCGAAGAGGTCGGGAAAGGTCATGGCCTTGATCCGCACCTTGCCGCGCAGTCCGGTCATGAAATATCGCATGTAGATGCCCAGGGCGGAGCGGCTGATGACGCGCTCGGCCGAGGAGAGATCGCAGGGCACGGAAAAGACTGCGGCCAGAACAACCTGCGGCGGAACCCGGTCCGGGGCCTCGCCGAGGTATTTGAGTATCTGGTTGCCGCCCATGCTGAAACCCATGAGCACCACTTCGTCGTAGTCGCCGGAGGCGAGGCAGTGGGTGATGACCGTGTGCAGGTCGCCGGTTTCGCCGGAGTGGTAGAGCCGGGGCAGCCGGTTGGCTTCCTCGCTGCATCCGCGCTGCACCCAGCAGGCCGCGTCCAGGCCGAGGCTCGTGACCATGGCGGCCATGCCCAGGACGTATTTCTTGCGCGCGTGCCCCTCCAGCCCGTGGCTGATGATGGCCAGGCGGCGTGAGGTGCCGATGCGGCTGGCGTGCCGGTCCACGTCGAGAAAGTCGCCGTCGGGCGTTTCCATGCGTTCCCGAACGGGCGTGCAGGGCGGGGGGGGCCGGAACAGGGGCGGGTAGAGCGTGGCGAGGTTGCCGCTGCGGAAAGGGGCCGGAGGGAGATAATTCGGGGTGGGTAAAACAGGCATTTCAATCATATAAGGCCGGGCCGCGAGGTTGTCAAAAGCCGCGTGTCCGGGCACAATGTCGGCGTCATGGCCGGGGCCTCCCCCCTCGGCGTACCACCGACCCCAGCCGGGCCGGACAACCCCGGGAGTTCGCGTGCCGCTTTTCGAAACCGTTGATCTGGAAAATTACGCCGAGGTCCTGCTCTGGGCCCTGGAGCGGACACGGGCTATGCCCTTTGAGCATGGCGATGTGGTCCTCATCCGCTACGACATCCCCGGGCTGGCCCTGGCCGAGGCGCTCTATTCCCGGCTCACAGACGCCCATCTCATGCCCGTTGCCGCGGCCATGCCCACCCCCTACATGGAGATGGAGCGCTACCTCAACTCCAGCTTTGCCCAGCTCGTCTTTCAACCGCCGGGCGTGGCCGAGGTTTATGCCCGGGCGGCCGGGGTCATCAACATCCTGGCCCCGGAAGACCTGACCCATCTCCAGACCGTGGACCCGCGTACGATAGCCGAGGCGCGCAGGGCGGACGGTCCCAACCGGCGCATCCTCGAACGGCGCAGGCTGGCCGGAACCCTGGGCTGGACCACCTGCGTCTATCCCACCGAGGCCCTGGCCGCCGCATCGGGCATGTCCATGGAGGAGTACGCCCACGCCGTGCTGCGCGCCTGCTGGCTGAACATGCCGGACCCGGTGCGCGAGTGGCGGCGGCTGCGGCGCGAGGTGGGGGACATCTGTGCCTGGCTTGATTCCCTTGATCTCACACGGCTCCATGTGGAGTCCGAGGACGTGGACCTGACCGTGCCCGTGGGCGACAACCGCCGTTTCGTGGGCGTTGGCGGGGAGAATATCCCCGGCTATGAGATTTACTTCGCCCCGGATTCTCGCGGCGTGGAGGGGGTGTACTACGCGGACCAGCCGACCTTGCGCTACGGCCATCTGGTCATGGGCGCGGCCCTTGAGTTCACTGGCGGAGTGGCCGCCCGGGTCGAGGCCGGGCGGGGCCAGGTCTTCCTGCAGAACCAGCTCTACTCCGACTCCGGCGCGCGACGGGTGGGCGAGTTCTCCCTGACGGACAAACGGTTCTCCCGCGTCGACCGGTTCATGGCCCACACCCTGCTGGATGAAAACCATGGCGGAGCGCACGGCAACTGTCATGTGGCCCTTGGCGGCGCGGTGCTGGAGAGCTTCTCCGGCCCGCCCGAGCTGCTCTCCCCGGAGCTGGCCAATGAGCTGGGGTTCAACTCATCCGACATGCACTGGGATCTGGTCAACACCCAGCCCAAGCGGGTCACGGCCCGTCTGGCCACCGGCGAACCCAAGCTGATCTACGAGAACGGACGCTTCACGCTGTAGCGCTGTTTTGGTCGGTCTGATCCCCTCCCGCCCTGCCGGGGGAGTGTTGCCGGAGCCTCTGCCTGCGCCTGTGTGGAAAAACCAGCGGCTTTTTGCATTGACAACCCCGCCCGCATGCTTATTTCCCCATCAAGCTTCGCCATGGCGGGGCTTTTTCATGAAAATCCACTGCGAGGAATCCGACGAACATGGTGAAGAACAAGAACACCGAAGTCCTGATCAACGGGCTGTACGACGAGGAAGGCAACGTCTTCGGCTCCGGGGAAGGCGGCTCCAATGACGGGCAGATCCCGGGTGAAGACCAGGGGGAAGCGGCGGAGACCGAGGTCTCCCTGAGCCAGGATGAACTCAACGCCCTGTGCCGCGAGTCCGTCTGTCCCGAGTGCGACGTGCACCGGGCGGCAGAGGAAGTGCGCCTGCGCGCCCTGGCCGATTCCGAGAACCTCAAGAAGCGTCTGCTGCGCGAGACCGAGGAGATGAAGAAGTACGCGGGGGAGTCCATCCTGGCCGACCTGCTGCCCATCCTCGACAACCTCGACCTCGCCCTGGCCCACACGGGCAATCTTGACGGAGCGTGCAAGAACTTCGTCATCGGCGTGGACATGACCCGCAAGTTGTTTCTCGACGCCGTAAAGAACCACGGTCTGGTGGCTGTGGATGCAACCCGGGGCGGGGAATTCACCCCCGAGGTTCACGAGGCCGTGGGAACCGTGGAAGAGGGTGACCTTGACGACAACCGCATTGTCCAGGTGGTGCAGCGCGGCTACATGCTCAAGGGACGGCTGCTGCGCCCGGCCAAGGTCATGGTCAACAAGCTGTAGTGCAAAATCTTGCGGTCCGGCCCTTTACAACCCGTGCCGCGTGATTATTCAAGAAAGTACATAACAATCTGTCAGCGCGATACGCATCGAAATATTTTAGGAGGACATACAATATGGGCAAGATCATAGGTATCGACCTTGGTACGACCAACTCCTGTGTCTACGTAATGGAAGGCAAGGATCCCAAATGCATCACCAACCCCGAGGGCGGGCGCACCATGCCTTCCGTCGTGGCGTTCACGGACAAGGAGCGCCTGGTGGGCGACATCGCCAAACGCCAGTCCGTCACCAACCCGGAGAAGACCGTCTTCGCCATCAAGCGGCTCATGGGCCGCAAGGTTGACGCTCCCGAAGTCA
>CAMYLL010000316.1 GCA_947259235.1 uncultured Pseudodesulfovibrio sp.
GGACGAGGTGCAGGACCTGACCCCGCTGCAACTGGCCGTGATCCGGGGCATAGCCGGGCCCACCGGCGCGGGCGTCTTTCTCATCGGCGATCCCAACCAGTCCATCTACGAGTTCCGGGGAGCCACCCCGGACATCCAGTCCCGGCTGACCGAGATGTGGCCCGAGCTCAAGACCATCACCCTGGGCGAAAACTACCGCTCCGGGCAAAAGGTCCTGGACTGCGCCGGAGCCCTTTTCCCGGACTCGCCCCGGCTGACGGCCATGCTGGACACCGAGGCCACCATCCATCTCTTCGAGGCTCCTGACGACCTGCGCGAATCCACCTGGATCAGCGACAAGATCAAGGGGCTCATAGGCGCCACCAGCCACTCCATCTCGGACAGCGAGGGCCACGGCGAGCTCGCCCCTGGCGACATCGCGATCCTCGTTCGCTTCAAGGCGCTCATCCCGTCCATCCAGCAGGCCCTGAAGCGGGCGGGAATCCCCTGCTCGACCCCCGAGCTCGAAGGATTCTGGCAGGAGCCGCGCGTGGCCACCATCCTGCGCACGGCCGAGCGCTTTCTGGGCATGAATCTGGGCAGTTCAGACGATGTCATCGACGTGCCGGACCACACCCTGGCCAATGGGCCGTTGGGGCTTGCGGTCTATCTGCGGGACACCCCACCATTTGATCAATTCTTTTGGGAAAGCAGACAGTTCAAGGAACTGAAACGGGAATTCGACAAGCGCGGCGGATGGCAGAACCTCGTCAACTGGGTGAGCCTGCAAACCGAGCTTGAGCTGGTGCGCCGCGCGGCCGAGAAGGTCCAGCTCATGACGCTGCACGCGGCAAAGGGGCTTGAGTTCGACGCGGTGTTCATGCCTGCCTGCGAGGAAGGTATCCTGCCCTTTGCGGGCATGGACCTGCTCACCGCCAAGGTCACTCTGACCCCGGGCCGGGGCCAGCGGTTCTCCGAAGAGCGGCGGCTCATGTATGTGGGCATGACCCGGGCCAGGAAGAATCTCTACATCAGCAGGGCCGCCTCGCGCCAGCTCTACGGCAAGACGCTCCACCTGCCGCCTTCGCGCTATCTGCGGGAACTGCCCGAGGAACATCTGTCCCGCTCCACGCTCTCGGCGCGAAAGGTCACCCGGGAAAAGCAGCTCGGCCTGCTCGACTAGCCCCGACTAGAGAATGAACCGGTACAGACCCCGCTCATAGACCCGGCACACACCCCTGGCAAAGCCAAGGGAGATGCCCGCCTGCCGAAGCCGACAGAAGATATGAAGCGGATTGAAGAGATGCTGACAATAATCTCGGATCAGTTTCATGGGAATACCCCCCGGGCTCGCTGTTCCACCTGTCCCCGACAATTGCAAACCCCATGCCTGGAGATGATAGTTCAACAATGACCGATCGCTCCCCGGAAACGACACGCCCTGTACGGGAAAATTCTGCGCACGAGCGGCATGAATCCGGCACAGGCCCGGGCCATGGTGAACTGCCCTTCACCCTGGCCGCGCCCTCTTTCGTCATCCCCGCCGGGGTGGCTGACAACGCCCGCTTCCTCGCCTCCCATTTCGCCGAGATCGGCCTGCTCTTCTTCGAGACCCGGGCCTGCCTGGACTACACGGAATCGGACCTCCCGCCCGATCTGGCCGGGCTCCCCGTGTCCTGGCATGTGCACCTGCCCCTGGACCTTCCATGGGATCAGGGTGCGGACGCGGCCTGGGACGCCGTGACCCGGCTCATGGAAAAAACCGCATACCTGCGGCCGCGCGCCTGGGTGCTGCACCCGCCCGCCGCTCCCGGCCTGCTGACCGAGCTGGCGGACGCCGCACGCAGCGCAGGGCTCAATCCGGCCGACATCCTGCTGGAAAACGTCGAGGAATCAGACCTTTGCGCCCTGTGGGATGAAATCCTGACCTGCGGATTCTCGATCTGCCTGGACCTCGGGCACATCCTCGCCTATGGTCAACACTTGGTCCTCGACCTGCCCGGCCTGTGGGAGCGCGTGCGCATGCTGCATGTCTACGCCCCCGGTCCGGGAGGGCGACACACCAGCCTGACGCACCTGGACGGCGCGGGCCAGGCCCTGCTGCGCGACATGCTCGCCCGGTTCAGCGGCGAGGCTGTGACCCTGGAAGTTTTCGATGAAAAGGGCATCTTCGAGTCTGCGGCCCTGCTCACGGCGTGGACAGACGAATGGAAGGGAAAAACATGATCACGCTGGTTCTTGGTGGCAACAAATCCGGGAAATCCGACTTTGCCCTCGACGTGTTGGCCAAAGGGCCGAAACCCTGCCTGTTTATCGCCACGGGCAAGGCGAAAGACCTTGATTTTCGTACCCAGATTCAGCGCCACAGGATAACCCGCGGCCCGGAGCTGGAAGTGGCGGAGGTTTCCGAGGGCTTGCCTCAAACGCTCAGACAGGCTAAATTAGACTTTCCGGCCGTGGTGGTGGACAGCTTGGACTATTGGCTCTTCGCCTGCCGGGAGACGGGATGCGAAGAGGACAAGGTCGCTGAATTATTGGCCGTTCTCAATGAATGGAATGACACGGAACTGGTGTTGGTCTCATGCGAGGCCGGGCTTGGCCCCCTGCCGGGAGGCAGGGAGATCCGAGCTTTCATCCGGAGCCTGGGCGCGCTCAATCAGGGCGTCGCCAGGGCGGCCGATCAGGTGTTTCTGATCGCCGCCGGGTTGCCGTTAACCCTGAAACAGGGATAGGTTGTGGCGCTTTTCAAACAGCTGGATGATCAGGTCGAGCAACTGCTCGCACTGTTCAACAAAGACGACAACTGGCTCATCATCATCAACGCAGACCCGGACGCCCTGGGTTCGGCGCTGGCCCTGCGGCGCATCATGGCCCGGAAGGTCAAGAACGTGGGCATCGGGCAGATCAACGAGATCAAACGGCCCGACAACCTCTCCATGATCCGCTACCTGCGCATCCCCACCCGCAAGCTCATCCCCAACCTTGCGGCACAATACGACAAATTCGCCCTGGTGGACTCCCAGCCACACCACAACCCGGAGTTCGCCCAGTACCAGTTCTCGGTGGTCATCGACCATCATCCCCTGGTCAAGGAGAGCCCGGTGGAGGCGCCCTTCGTGGACATCCGGCCCAAGTACGGCGCGGTCTGCACCATGATGACCGAGTACCTCTACAACATGAAGATCCGGCCTGGAAAGCTCCTGGCCACCGCCCTCATGTACGGCATCCGTTGCGACACCAAGACCTTTGAACGCGAATTCATCGATGCGGACATGTCCGCCTTCAAGTATCTCAACAAGTTTTCCGACGCCAAGCTGCTCAACCGCATCAGCCGCAGCGAGTTCCATCTGGACTGGATGCGCTACTTCTCCCGCGCCTTCTACAACCTGCGCCGCATCGGCCACGGCCTCTATGCCCACTGCGGCAACGTGGAGAACCCCGACATCCTGGTCATCGTGGCCGACTTCTTCACCCGGGTGCACAACGTGCCCTGGGTCGTAGTCTCCGGCGTGGCCGACGACAAGCTGGTGTGCATCCTGCGCGGCGACGGCCTGCGCCGCGACATGGGCAAGATGGCCCAGTCCATCATGAACGGACTCGGCAGCGCGGGAGGCCATAAGCA
>CAMYLL010000317.1 GCA_947259235.1 uncultured Pseudodesulfovibrio sp.
CGCCTATCTGGGCATGGATTTCAACAAGCTGCGTGACAGCCGGGACCCGGGCCGCGATCTGGCCGAGCGCGTGGGGCTGGCCACGGCCTCCCTCGACAAATACGATCTCATCCACGTCCACCACAAGGCGGCCGACCGCGCCGCACATACCAAAAACCCACGGGGCAAGGTCAAGGCCATCGAGGCCCTGGACCGGGGGCTGGCGGAGGCCATCGACCCCCTGCTCAACAACGAGGACGTCCTGCTGGTGATCTCGGCGGACCACTCCACGCCCAGCAGCGGCCCGCTCATCCACTCGGGCGAGCCCGTGCCTCTCATGTTCGTGGGCCAGGGGGTGCGGCGCGACGCCGTGGCCGCCTTCGACGAGATCAGCGTCTGCGGCGGCGCTCTGGGACTCATGCGCGGCGACGAGATGATCCACATGATTCTCAACTATCTCGACCGCGCCCGGCTCCAGGGCTCGCACGACTCGCCCATGTCCCAGGAGTTCTGGCCCGGCGACTACGATCCGTTTACATTGGAGGCATGAGAAGAGCGGCCGAGGGGGCGAACCCCTTGCGAACCCACGGCCCGAAAGCCGATTGTTCAGCCCTCTATCCCCCGCTCTCCGGGTCGTAATCCCTGGTATCCGGGTTGTAGCAGTAGCGGCAGTGGCCCGCCCGACGGAACAGGTGGATCAGGGCGATGCCCGCCACGAAGCCGCCCACATGCGCCCACCAGGCCACGCCCTGTGCCCCGCGCCCGGAGGCGATGACCCCGGAAACCACCTGGGACACAAACCAGATGCTCAAAAACAGATAGGATGGAATCCGCAGGAAGAGCGGAAAGATGATGATCGGGATGAGGGTCAGCACCCTGCCATGAGGATAGAGCACGATGTATGCGCCCATGACCCCGGCAATGGCCCCGGACGCGCCGATGACCGGCATGGGCGAGGTCTGCTCGAAGAGCATGTGCAGCCCCACGGCGGCCAGCCCGCACAACAGATAGAAGACCACGAACCCGCCGTGGCCGGTGACGTCCTCTATGTTGTCGCCGAAGATCCACAGCATCCACATGTTCATGATGACATGGAACCACCCGCCGTGCAGGAACATGTAGGAGACAAGGGGCCAGCCCGAGGAGTCGGGATAGCCCACCCGCAAGGCCCACTCCGGCTCGAAGAAGCGGACCGGAACCACGCCGTAGAGATGAAAGAACTGGGCCATGGCCCGGCCGCCCAGCTCCTGGGTATAGAAAAAGGCCAGGGCGTTGAGGAGAATGATGGCCGAGACCGCCACCGGCATCGTCACCCGCGGTACGTTGTCCCGGATGGGAATCATTCGCCTTCCCCCGCGCCTCCGTCGTCCTCGTCCATGTCGTCCGCCTCGCGCCGATCTCCCGGGGCGGTCATATCGCGTTCCGCAATGGCGGCCATGTCGAGGGCGGCCTGGGCGTCCATGCCCTCTGCCAGCTCGGGCCACAGCCCCTCAAGCCACTCGGCCAGATCATGGTCGCGCGCCGCCGCCCGCTCAAGGGCCAGGGCGTGAAGGCGGCCGGCCTCGGCCTCCAGCCTGTCCAGGTCCCCGTCGTTATCGAGAATCACGTCACAGGCCGCGAGCTTGTCCGCCTCGGGCCACTGCCAGGAGTCGAAGGCGGCCTGGGTTTGCGCGTCGATGCCGCGCAGCTCCCGAAGCTCGCCCGTGCGCCGCGCGCCAGGGCAGCGAACCCCGGCCACGAGGTCCACGGTTCCGTCCTTGTGCCAGCCGCCTTCAAGCAGCAGCGGCACTTCGGCATAGGCCACGGGTTCGTCCCGATGCGCCTGAAAGAACATCTCGCAACGGTGGCGGACCATGGGATGGATCATGTCCATGACCTCCCGGCGCAGGTTGCCCGACCCGTTCATGGCCGCAAAGAGCGCCGCCTTGTCCACCCCGCCGTTCTCAAGGGAATACTCGCCGCCGAACCGCTGGCTGATCATGGACGCGCCGTCGCCGCCCGGCTTGTACAGCTCGGCCACGGCATCGTCCGCGCTGAAGCAGGGATGCCCGGCACGGCCAAGGGCCGCGAGCAGGGACGACTTGCCGCTGCCCGGCATGCCGACAATGCCCACCCGGAAGCACTCGCGCGGCAGCGCGGCCAGAAGCGCCCGGAAATCCTCGGGCGGGTTGCGCCACAAGGTCACCCGCTCGCCCGTGGCCGGGTGGAAAAAGGAAAGATGAAAAGCATGGAGCATCTGACGCGGGGCCAGGCCCGCCAGCCGGTCCGGGCGGCGCGACCACTCGGCGTTCTCACGCGGGCCGTAGACGGCGTCGCCCAGGAGCGCGTGGCCGATATGGGCCATGTGGACGCGAATCTGATGGGTGCGGCCGGTATGGATACGCACGGCCACCAGGCTGGCCAAACCGCGCGGCCCGGTCCAGAGCACGCGGTAGTCGCTCACGGCCTCGCGTCCGCCCTTGTCGACCACGGCCATGCGGGTCTTCTGGGTGGGATGCCTGCCGATGGGCGCCTCGATGGTCCCGGCCTTGATCTTCGGCTGGCCGTGGACGATGGCCAGATAGACCTTGCATACCCGGCGCATGGCGAAATCCGTGGACAGCCGGAATCTGTCCGCCTCGGTGCGGGCCACGGCGATGAGGCCGGAGGTGTCCTTGTCCAGCCGGTGTACGATGCCGGGCCGCTGCGCGTCCATGCCCGAGACGTCTGCGGCCAGATCAGGCCAGCGATGGACCAGATGGTTGACCAGGGTCGGCCCCGGCTCACCGGGCGCGGGATGGGTCGTCAGCCCGGCCCGCTTGTCTATGACGGCCACATGATCATCCGCGTAGACCACGTCCAGCTCGCCGGGCACGGGGCGGGCCATGTCCTCCACCGGCGCGGCTCCGGGGTCGCCTATCCGCAGGCTCTCGCCGCCTCCGAGCTTGTACTTGCCCTTGGTCACGACCAGGCCGTCCACCAATGCCAGCCCGCCCTCTATCCATTCCTTGACCCGTCCGCGCGACACGCCCTCGTCGCCCAGCTCGCGAGCCCAGAAACGATCAATGCGCACTCCACAGTCGGACGATGCGGCCACCCGCTCCCATGTTCTTATTTCGGCTTCTTTGTTCATGGCGGCACGATATACCGGGAATCATTGGAAAGTAAATTTCAATTTCCGGGGAGACCCCCAATGCGGGCAGATAGACCTTGACCCAGCACGCTCCGCAGACTAGAAAAGGAGAGTTTTGCGCAATTGAATAATCCATCGAAATTTACACGAACCATACTGCATCAAGGGGGAGTTCCGTGGCCCTACACGTGGTTGACCACCCACTCATCCGGCACAAAGTCGGCATCTTACGTAAAAATGACATTTCCACCAGCCGCTTCCGCCAGTTGGCGAACGAGATTACCCGGCTCCTGACCTACGAGGCCACCAAGGACTTCGAGACCGAAACGGTCACCGTCCAGGGATGGGCCGGCGAGGTCGAGGTGGAATCCATCAAGGGCAAGAAGGTCACCGTGGTCCCCATCCTGCGTGCCGGTCTTGGCATGATGGACGGCGTGTTCGACATGATCCCTGGCGCCAAGGCCTCCGTGGTGGGCTTCTACCGCAACGAGGAAACCCTGGAGCC
>CAMYLL010000318.1 GCA_947259235.1 uncultured Pseudodesulfovibrio sp.
GAGCCTGCGGGCCAGTGCCGTCCCGATTTCGACATAATGACCGACCTGGGCGCGCGGCTGGCCAGCCCCGTGATCCTCCCGCCCGCCGACGTCTGCCTGACGGAAGGGCTCAGGAAGGCGGGCATCTCCCTGGAGGAGCTGCGCGAGCACGGCTTCGTCAAGGCGGACTACCCGCGCGTGGCCTTCAAGGACATGGTCTTCGCCCACCCGGACGGGCTGTACCGCTTCCCGGAGAGCCTCTCGCCCGAGCCTGACCGCGACCCGGAATATCCCCTGCAACTGCTGACCCTGGTGCGCGGCAGCGCCCTCCACTCGCAGATTCCCGAGGCGGACCAGGCAGGATATCCCACGGTCTGGATAGCCAAGGACAACCCCGCCTTCGCCGCCCTGAACCCGGCCATGGACGCCTACCTCGTCACCCCGGCCGGTTCCATGCGCGTCAGCGTCGAGACGGTGGCCGGGCTGCACCCCCGCGCCGTGATCATGCGCCGTGGCGGCTGGATGAAGTTCGGCCACAGCGCCAACGTCATCATCGAGCCGAGGCTGACCGACATGGGCGACGGGTGCGCCTACTACAGCCAGCACTGCCGTCTGGAGAACCGGTGACGCGCCCGGCAGGGCATGATATACACAATGAAAACCAAGGAGCCGCATATGAAACTGATGAAACAATTGCTCGTGATCGGATGTCTGCTCGCCTTCATGCTCCCCGCCTTCGGCTGCAGCGAGGAAGGCCCGGCCGAAAAAGCCGGGAAAAAGCTGGACCAGACAATGGAACAAGCCAAGGAAGCGGCGCAAAAGCTCAGCGACGACGCCGCGGCAGCCATCGAAAAGGCCAAGGAATAGCCTGCGCCCGCACGAAAAAAGGGCCGCTCCCCATGGGGAGCGGCCCTTTTTTATTGATTGTCCCGACACCGGGGACAGGCGGGGCTACATCACCCGGCAGCCGTCCTCGGTCACCAGTACCTGATACTCCCAGCGGATGCCGCCCCAGGCGGGATCATACAGCCCCGGCTCCACGGTGACGACCATGCCCGCCCTGAGCACGCCGTCGGCCGCCTTGCTCAGGCTCGGCGGTTCGTGGGTCTCAAGGCCGATGCCGTGGCCCAGGCCGTGGGTGAACTGATGGGCCACGCCCGCCTTGTCGAACACGGCGTAGGCGGCCTCATAGGCCTCGATATAGCGCAGGCCGGGCCTGATGATGTCGATGGCCGCCTGCTGCGCGGCGCGCACCATGTCCATGGTCTTTTTAAAACGGTCCGACGGCGTGTCGCCCACCCAGAAGGTCCGGGTCTGGTCGGAGTTGTAGCCCATGAGGCGGCAGCCGGTGTCGATGAGCACCATGTCGCTCTCGCGGACAACGGTCTTGCCCGGGATGGCATGGGGCAGGGCCGCGTTGGGGCCGACCCCGACGATGGTGGAGAAGGCCAGCTCCTCCGCCCCGTTCTCGCGGAAGAATTTTTCCACGTCCCAGGCGATCTCCTCCTCGGTCCGGCCCGGCACGAGGCGGGTCTCGATATACTCGAAGAGCCGGTGGTTGAGCTCGATGGAGGCGTCCATGCGCCGCAGCTCGTCGGCGTCCTTGATGATGCGCAGCTCCTCGACCATGTCGCCCGCAGACGTCAGGCCGATGGCCGACTGGAGCTTGTCGTAGTCGAAGAGGTGCAGCGCCTTGGGCTCGAAGCCGAGCGTGCTCACGCCCCGGGCCGCCAGGGTCGAGCAGACCAGGGCGTGCTTGTCCCGGGTGTAGACGAAGAGGGAGTCCGCGTCCATGAGCCGCCGGGCCGCGTCGATGTACCGAGGATCGGTGAAGAGGCAGTCGTCACCCTTGGCGGTGACCACCAGCCAGCCTGCGGATTCGTTGCATTGCGGGTCATGCAGCTCGAAGCCGCTCAGGTAGTAGCGGTTGGCCGCCAGGGAGACGAGCAGCGCGTCAAGCCCCTTCTCCCGCAGTGCGGCGCGGAGCGTGTCGCGCCGCGCGGCGAAGATGTCGGTATTCATATGTCTGTCTAGTCCCAGCAGTAGGTTGTTTCGGGAGCGCCGGTGATCATCCGTTCGGCCCATTCCACGCCCTGCATCACCGAGTGATCCATGTTGGACACCTCGTATTTCCAGCCGCCGAAACGCCCCCGGGAGTATATTCCCTTTTCTTCGAGGCGCGGCTGGATGACCTTGAGCGCGCCGTCGCGTTCAAGGCAGGGAACCGGATAGCCGTAGTCCACGGCGATCTCCCACTTGGTGCAGACGTCGTCCACTCTGGCCGCGTCAAGCATGGTCGTGTTTACCAGACCGCTGATGGTGCGGTCCATCAGTTCGTCCACCTTTTCCGGCTTGTGGGCCGAAAAGGAGGACTCGCACATGAAGGAGAGCTGCTCGCCGGGGCGGGCTACGTTGTTGGGCGAGTAATTATGGAAATTGGTCACCCGGTAGAATGGGGAGTCCGACTCGGGATAGTACATCCAGCAGCGGGAGTTGCGCTCGGCCTCGGCCGTGATGTCCAGCCCCACTCCGGCCACGTAGACGGAGTTGTGGGTCAGCCTGCCTGCGGCCTCGATCATGGCGTCGTCCCGGGCCGCGAGCCAGCGGGTGGCCAGAATGTCGATGGGCGCGGTGTTCAGGATCGCCTCGTACTCCACGGCCAGTCCTGTTTCCGTGGTGGCGATCTTCTTTTCCGCGTCGATGGAGGCCACGCTCTGGCCGTACTCGACGAAACCGTCAAGCCTGTCGGCCATGCGCCTGAATATCTCGCCCGTGCCGCCGTAGAGGGGAAACTTGAAGGTGTTGTTCGGCCCCCAGGCCCTGTCGTCGCACTCCATGATGATGTTCTTGAGCACCTTCTTGAGGTCCACCACGCTGACCCGCTCGCCGATCCAGTCATACTGCATCAGCTCCGGCGGGGTGGCCCAGACCTTGAAGTTGTAGGGATTCATGAAGTGCTTGGCGATGCCCGCGCCGAAGACGTGCTGTATCCACTGGCCGAAGTTGCCGGGCGCGGACTCGGGCCGGTTGCCGGGCAAAAGCCCCTCGACGCACTCCCAGCGCGCCTCGCGCGGCAGGTAGCGGATGTTGTTCTGAAAAGGGTAGGGAACCCAGGTTCCGCAGGAGCGCACCCACGACTCCCGCTGGTGCTCCAGCCGCTCGTCGCCCAGCAGCGAATCCATCAGGTCGTCGAAATAGTCGTAATGGGAGAAGACCACATGGCCGCCGATGTCCCAGGTGAACCCCTTGTCGTCCTTGAAGCTGGCGGCCAGCCCGCCCGCGTGGTCCTGTCGCTCCAGCACGACAAAGTCGTCCATGCCGAGCTCCTTGAGCCGGTGGGCCGCGCCGAGGCCGGTGGGTCCTGCGCCGATGATGAGATATTTTTTCTTCACTAGGTGCTCCCTGCGTTGTTCCCAAGCGGAATTTATTTCCAATTCCGGGAGAATAATCAAGTTTGATGCCAACCTGATTTTGCCGGGGCAGAATACAGATAAAGAAAAGAGGAAGGGGAAACCGCCTGCGGCGGGATTGACGGATGATTTCGCCTCCGGCGGGGCACGGGGGGAACCCCCCATCGAGACCCCCGGTGGGTTTTAGGGCCGGC